>DAOVYW010000002.1 GCA_030635415.1 Candidatus Firestoneibacteriota bacterium | reverse complement strand
GGGTTCGGCCGAAGAGGTCCTGTTCTCCTGCCAGCCAGTGAGCCGGCCTTGGATATCGTATGTCGTGTATTTTCGGTCAGTAGTAAGCTCAAGCTCAAATTTTTGTGCCTGGCTGTTCTCGCCGTTTTGGCTGGTATTTTGTGAATAGCCGAACAGACGGCCGAAACGGTCCTACTCGCCCCGGGACCAAATAACCGTGGTGTTAACGTCCACAGCCTGGCTGGATTTTATTAGGTCTTCATAATACGTCTCCCGGCCCAGGTTGTTATACTGTATGCGCGAGCGCGTGGTTTCCGTGATAACATCCAGGGTTTGGTTCTCATCGTACTGCTTGGTTAGATCGTGATACCCGGTCCGCAATCCTTGGCCGTTATACGCGATGTTGCTGCGTTGAACATGCGTGGTGTTCCCCTGGGTATGTGTGAATTTCTCGTACGCGATTTCGCGGTTTTGGGCATCGTATAGTATGTCCTTCCGCTCATTAGGCCGGCCCGCGCCCAGAGGGATCCCCTCCTGGAGGGAAAACGGCCTGGTAGTCTGCGTACTGGCCTTGACTCTCCCGGCCGAATCGAATTCCTCCGCTCTCCATTTAATGTTCTCGATAATATCGTTGGCAGCTGATGAGGTCCGGGTCTCGGAATACGCTTCCACGCGGCCGCGGCGGTCATAACCTGTATACTCGCGGTTTATAGTGGTTGTCCGGTCCAGATCATTTTCCTTAATATCTGTCTCGCGCCGGGTTTCCAAATAGCTTAGCGTTCGTCCGCTAAGGTCATGCCGGATGTTTTTCCGGCTCACACTCTCCCGGATATCGCGTCCCTGATGCTCGATCTCTTCTTTATATTCCGACTCCAGGGAGAGCGCGTTAAAACGTGTGGTTTTGCGCGTATGTATTGTCCGGTATAAAAGTTTTTCCTGCTCTCCAGGGAGTGAGCTTAAACTCAAAACTTCATCCTCCCAGGCTTCCAGCCGGCCGCAGCCATCATACTTGTTTTGGGTCCGCAAAGTCCTGGTCAGTATCTCCGGCCGGGCAGCAGCGCGCGTTTCATCTATATAAGCAAGCACGCGGCCTTGCTTATCATACTCAATGCTGCCGCGGCTTTGCAGAGTAGTAGTATTCACCGGAAGCGCAGGCGGCATTCCGGACAGGGCGGTTGATCGATTAATAACAGTACTGGCATATCCTCTGACCTGGCCCAGAGTGTTATACTCTATGTTTTCGCGCTTTAGCATGCTGATCAGCAGGCCGTTATTCTCTATTCTTTCAAAACCCGTAAGCAGGCCTTGCGGATCGTACTTGCCCTTCCATTGTATATCCAGGTTCAGGTCCGGTTTGTCACTGCTGGAGGTAACTTCATGATAACTAATCAGTTGGCGGCCTTGGGAGTAGATCATGCTGTCGCGTCCGGTATTTGCTCTCAGATCCAGGATCTCAGTTCCGTCCTGGCCGTAACTGGCTGTTTCTTCTTCATAACCGCTGACCAGGCCGAGATCATTATAATCCGTGGAGAGCCGCCTGATTGTGGCAGAGATGTTCAAGCTCATCTCTCCCCAGGCCCGCGCCTGTTCATTGATTTCTTTCACAAAAGTATTTTGCCGGCCGCACTCATTGTAGGTAATATTATGAGTGTTTTCCGTGACTGTCTTATCCGGCGCGTCCGAGCAGGTGATTATCTCCGTAGTACTGATTATCTGTCCCAGGGTGTTGTAAGCTGTGGCAAGACGTTCGCGCGCTTCTTTTCTGTCCAGACCCAGGCCTTTTTCCAGAGTTTCGCGGTAATATGATTCCAACTGGCCCAGGGAGTTGTACCTGCCTTGGCCCCAGAGTATGGTAATAGTTTTGTCATCTTCTTTATTAGTACGAGTCTCGATATAGGCGGTTTTTTGGCCCAGGCTGTTGTAGCGCTGGTTCCGGAAAAGCGAGGTCTGCTCCTGACGCAGAATTTCCCGGCCCGATTCACTCAAAGCACTGGTAATCACTCTTTCCCCACGCCCGGTCTCCTGGCCCAGGCTGTTGGTCTGTATATTTGCCACCTCAGTGCGCGTACTGTACCCCTGGTTGTCCTGCACAATTTCAATGTATCCCAGGAGCCGGCCGCCAGCCGCATACTGCATGTCAATCCGGTCTATTTGCATTATCAACCCGGCCCGGTCGGAACGTTCCAGGCTTTCATGGTAACCGGCTGTCAGACCGGCCCCGTTGTAGATTATATTGGAGCGCCGCGTTCTGCTTTCAATATACAGGACCAATTTACCGTTGATTTCAGCACGCTTGATTATCTTCTCCTCAAATCCCGAGAGCTGTCCCCTGGGATCATACGTGATATTGCTTCGGGTTATGTTCAATCGCAGGTCCGGGCTCTGGTTTGAGTATCGCACTTCCTGATACGTGCGTATGCGGCCATTCTCGTCATACTCCATGCCCGATCGCAGATTTGTCTCGATCATTACAAACTCTTGGCCCTGGCTCTCGCGTCCGGTGGTGGTCACTCTTTCCGTGTATCCTGTCAAACGTCCCTGGCTGTCGAATTGGGCGTGGGAACGCCTAGTATGGATGGTCCGGTCTATCCTGGTCAGGATAACCGTAGCGCTGTCCGCGTCCAGGCTGAGCTGGAAATCTCCGGCCGGCCTGGCCTGGGTTATGCTCTGCCCGGTGAGCAGAGCGGCCTGGTCGGCCCTGCTTATCTCATCCCAAACAACTTCCTGATCGAAACATAGTAAAGTTACGCCGGCCAGCATATAAGTATTCAGATATTCCAGGTCAGATAGTTCCTGCGTGGTTTGGCCTGTCTGGCGCGTGTTTTCCTCCTGTTCTGCCACGCGTCCCAGAGAGTCATAGGTTATGCTGCCCACAGTTTTATGTGTCGCCAAATCCGGAGTCCGGGAATCCGCGCTCTGCTCCTGATAGCCGGATAACTGTCCAAAGAGGTTGTAGGTTATAAGCGTGCGCTCCCGGCGCGTAAGAAAACCCTGACTATGATCCGGAACCTGATACTCCTCCAGGTTTTTCGCATCCACTTGTTCCGTCTCTTCAATCAATAAAGTAGTAATAATCTCCGATGCTGTCAGGCCGGCCGGGTTGAAGGATTGGGCTTCCCATTGGGTAATGGTTTTATACTCGCTACCCTGCGTCCGGCTGATCTGCTCATAAGATCGCATGCGTCCGAGAACATCATAACCGATATCGGACCGCTGAGTGTCTTCATGCAGCGTCATGGTCATAGCCAGGCTAAGGGTGTCAGGATCAAGTATAAAGCATGCGTCGTCTTCCAGCAGAACCGTTTTGCCGGAGAGCAAAGCGGTCTGCTGGTCCGGCGATACACTCTCCCAGTTTACGTTGTTTCCGATATTGGCGAAAATCTTTGTCATTACAGCACGTTGCTCATCCTGGTTAAGTTCGGCCCAGTTTTCCGGCAAGGCCTTGCTGCCCTGGCTGGTGCGCTCGGTCCGCGTATGCGAAGAGATCATTTGGGAGAGCCCGTTGTAGAGCAAACCACTCACTAAACGCGAGCTGACCAGGCCCAGGAGGTCTTGGATAATTTCCCGATAGGAGATTATCTCGCCCCGGCTGTTATAACAAGTGTTGGATCGCTGGATCATGGTAACCCCGGCTGGTGTGGCTTCATCGAATATCTCGTCCTGATAACCGGTAATCTGTCTCTGGCGGTTGCGGGTGATATCGGTACGAACGGTTATAACTGTGTGATCCAGGCCCTCGGCCCGGGTATGCCGGATCTCGCGCCGGGAAAAGGGCGTGATATCGGTTACAATCAGGGTTTCCTGCCAGTCCAGCAGGATGCCTGAGGGATCCAGGCCAATGGTTTGGGTGGTCTGGGTGTAGGATATCAGAAGGTTTGAGGATGAGAATACGGCGTTCTGGATACGGACGGTAGTTATGGCGTTTACCAGGCTTCCAGCAGCCGTGATGCCCTTGGTGGTAGTTGTCTGCTCGCCGCCCGCAAGCTCACCATATCTGTCATAGGCCCGGTCCCTGACCCGGGTGGTTATAATTACATCCGGATTAGCCTGGTTTACACTGGTCTGGAGGTATCCGCGCAAACGCCCGTATTCATCATAAGCTCCCTCTGACCATGCGACGTTGGTTATTACGCCCTGACTGTCAGTGACGCTCTCCTGGTACGAGAGCACTTGGTGCAGGGTATTATAATTCGTATTGAACCTGTGATTATGCGCCGAATTTCCCGCGCTGTCGGAAAAACGCTCCTGAAACTCTATCAGGCGGTCGAACGTATCATATACGGCGTTGTACCAGTAATGAATGGACTGCTCCCCACCAGGGTAGTCCCATATGTCCATATAACTTATCAGCCGGTTGTAATCATCATACTTGCCCCCGGTCCAGGTCCGGCTTGATTTTGAGCCGTCGGGATTAATCAGGCTTTCATGATATTCCAGAAGATTGCCATACTTATCGTACTTTCCGCCCCTCCAGTACCTGATGGAGGTCTGGCCGTAGATATCAGTGATCTCTTCCGTATAGCCTGTCAGTTGACCAAAATCATTGTAAGCATGTATGTCCTGCGCCCCTATGCCCGCGCTCCATTTCCCCTGCATCTGATTGCCCAGAGAGTCGGTATTGATTTCAATATACGCGGCCAGCCGGTCGAATTCGTCATATATCGCCCCGCTCCATTCCCGGTGAGAGCGATTGCCCAGTATGTCCATGGTGATCTCGCGGTATTTTATCAATCTCCCATACTGGTCATATTCGGCCTCCAGCCACTCGCGCTCACTGAGATTTCCCAGAACATCCACGCTGGTCTCGCTGAAAGAGAGCAGCCGGTCATGGCAATCAAACACCGCGTTCTCCCATATCCAGGAAGTACGGTTGCCAAAGTTATCAACCACTTTTTCCTGAAAGGCCAAAAGCCGGCCATATTCATCATACTGCCAGCTCTCCCAGGAGATGCTGGAAACATGGCCGTGGATATCAGTAATAAACTCCTTATAGGCCAGTATATCTCCCAGGCAGTTGTATTGGATATTATAGCGGCAGAGCCGGCTTTTATTGCCCAGGGCATCGGTACGGGTTTCCAGGAAAGCCAGCAGACGGTGCTGCTGGTCGTAAACCTCAGCCACCCATTCCACCCGGCTCGTGGTCTCGTCAATATTAACCACGTCTTCCTGATACCCGATCAGCCGGCCGTATTCATCATATTTTCCCTTGGTCCAGAAAATACTCTTTTGCCGGTCCAGGGCATCAGTCCGGATTTCCTCATACCGGACCAATTGGCCGTATTGATCATACTCCGCGCCCTGCCAGTCCCGCATGGTCTTGTTACCCCACTCGTCCGTGATCTCCTCATGATAAGCCACCAGCAAATATTCCGGCGCGGTCTGTGCCTGTCCCCGGTTGTTCATGGCTTTGTCATACCCTGGGTTCTTGATATATGTTCCACCAGTCCAGAGACGGTGTGTGCGAACACCCTTGACGGAAAGCAGATCCTCCTGGAACTCCACCAGTTGCTCGTTCTCGTCATATCTGGCGCTATACCAGTCCTTAACGCTGACATGGCCGCGAGCATCCGTAAATTCCTCATGATAACTTGTCAGCAGCTTGCCGTCGTATTGGGCTTTGCTCCACTCTACTTTTGTGGCATTGCCGAAATAATCCGTGGTCTCCTGGATATAATCCGTGATCAGTTTATTGGCATAGGTCTCGTCATCCGCGTAAAAAACCGAATCCCGGGTATATTTCGCGCCGTACCATTTAACATGGGTCAGATTGCCCAGACAGTCCGTGGTGTCAGACTCATAGCTGGTCAGTAAGCGTTTAGGGTTATATTCCATATTATATGTATTGCGGAGGGAAACATTACCTTGCGCATCCAGGATGCGCTCATTCTCAATGATTACTGCCAGACCGTCTTTAAACCAGATACGCTTGCCGTCATTGTACTGGACATAATTAAACAAGGCGGCCTGTCCCAGAATGGCGAATACCTTCTGTTGGGCGGCCTGGACCTCCAGCTCCATCCGGTGGGTACTCTGCTTTTGCGAAAATACCGCCTCATCCACGTTTTGGGCAATTTTTCCCAGAACTTTTGCGCGCTGCTTTTCCAGGGAGCGCTCTTTCCAGTTCTGGTAGTCCACCACAGCCTGTTGTTGCTTAATCCTGCTGTCTATTACTTCAGGACTGAAGTATCCTGACCTTCTCCGGTCCTGAAAGCTCTCTATCTTGCCGCTTTTAGCCGCTCCCAAGTACGCGGCAAAAGCCTCCATGCCGGTTGCCAGAGTACTGAAATAGGCGAATACTATCGCAACAAAAAGTGTAACGCCTTTGCGCAGTCTTATTTTTCCCGGATATGTCAGTCTCAAGCGCATGGTGTTCCTCCTGGTTTAGGGAACAGTCTCGACCGTCCCTTACACTAATTGGGGGCAATAACAATAAGTCTCTACTTCCCGTTATTGTAAAGTAATAGATATGGTAAGGTTTTTTGGAGTACGATTGTTTAGACAGACGGAATCTCTTTTTCTTTTCAACTATTTTCACTTTTTCAAACTTATGATATTGAACATATTTTTTGGAGCATAGCACAAAACTTGTGCAATTGTATTGATTTCAGGGGACGTTCTTCGGTTAATCGGATAAGAGGCTCCTAGTCCACAGTTCACCGTCTTCTCCGGCCAGGATGAAAAATGAAATCTCAATCAATTCATAATATCAGGGTGCCGTTTAAGCATTTGGATGATAATGAACGGAAACATTAAGGTGGTAATTAGGGCCATAACAATCAGACTGGAATAAAGAGATTCAGTAATTAAGTTACTGCGAAAGGCTACCAAAGCCAAAGCAAGTTCCAAGGCCCCACGGGAATTCATTGCCCAACCTGCCAAATTGAGTTGCTGCCAACTAAGGTTAGTCCATGGTTTTACAGCGAAAGCGCCTCATCATTTACTGATAACCCCTACTAGGAAAATCGTTATAAGCAGATAAGGATGCACTATTAGGGTATTAAAATTGAAATGAATGCCAATAGCAACAAAGAAAAAGGGGATAATTAATGTGTTTAATCCTTTCTCAAGCATGAGGGTTAAGACTTGGTGCCGGCTAATATATTGTTTTAACCATAATCCTAAGAAAAAAGTGATAATCGACCCTATCACTAAAAACTGTTCTTTGGTAGCCGTTCCTTTAATTAAAAATGTAATCAGGACAAATAAGGATAAGCCAAGCATATCATCGATTAAGCCTGAACCCATTAGGACAGCGCCCAGCCGGGTGTTAATTTGTTTAAGTTCCAGCAAAACCTTGGCCCGGGTCGCTTCTGCGCTAATACTTAAGCAAACACCGACAACTATGGCTATAGAGAGAGGATATCCGGAAAGGAGTATAACCAATGTCCCCAGAATCAAAGGAAAAAACACACCAAACACTGCGATTAAAGCTGCATCCTTTTTTTCTTGATAGAGCCGTTGCCAAGAGCTCTCAAAACCAGCTAAAAACATTAAAGCCAACAGGCCTATGTCTCCCAGCAGAAAAACGACTTGATCATATTCGCCGATAAAGAAACTCTTAAATGGAGGTTGGCCCAAAACTAGTCCCACAACAATAAGTGCGACCACAGAAGGAACTTTAATCCTTTTTGAAAGTTTCATCGAAAAAGCAGCTAAGACTAAAACCAGAATGATCAATACCAGCAGGGTCATCGCGGCTCCCATGCGTCCCTTTTAATTGATCTCTGCCAGGAGATCATAAAACCCACCCACCATTTCAAAAATATCGCCAATAATTTTAGTCTCTCTCACTGATAGCCTTGATCTTCCCTGCTGTCCAATTCGCAGTTTGTTCCAGGGCTTTGAGCATATAGCAAATCTATATCCCAATAATATGTCGATTTTGCGCACATTTTAAAACTTCTTAAAAATTAAGGTATTTCTTTTATTTACAATATTTTTAACATATTTCACACTGCCAGCCCTTCATTCACTTTCTGTAAATAAGAAAGTTGTCCCCTAACCCCCTTTTCCCTGGACTAAACCATCCAGGACAGGCCAACGGGGGAACTCAATAATATAAATACAGGGAATTACAAACAGGGTGAGAACAGTGGAGGCTATCAGGCCGCCGATGACGGTAAGGGCGAGCGGGCTCCAGAGTACGGCTGATTCGCTCCTGTCTAAAGCCATGGGCAGCAGGCCCAGGACAGTGGTAATGGTTGTCATTAGTATGGGGCGGAGGCGCTGATGTCCGGCCCGGATTACGATTTTCTCCAGCCTGACATGAGGAGATTTTTTCCGCATGGCATTGATCCGGTCTACCAGAATTATGCCGTTGTTCACGACTATGCCGCCCAGCATGAGCAGTCCGATTGATACTCCCAGCGTAGCCGCGCTGGCTGTGAGTACCAGACCGGCTACGGCACCAATGCCGGCCAGCAGCACGGTTATCATTATAATCAAGGGCTGGCGCAGTGATTCAAAGAGGCAGGCCATTACCACAAAGACTAAAAGAATTGTCATTACCATGGCCTGCCAAAAACTCCGGTTTGCCTGGACCATACTCTCATAGTCTCCTCCGATATCGGCGTAGTAATCCTCGGGAAAATCCACTTGGGCGATTACCGCCTGGACGCGTTTGGCTGCCAGACCCAGAGGCAGCAGGCCGAGATTGGCGCTGACCTGGATCATGCGGGTCTTGTTCCGGTGCCATATTTCACTGGGCGAGAGACCGAACTCCAGCCGGGATATGTGTTCTACGGGCACGCTGAATCCGGCCGGGGAGACCAGACCCAGATTTTTAAGCTGCCCGATGGTACGGCACTGTTCGGGCTTAAGCCGCACTATGGTCTCAATTTCTTCTTCCTGATGATAAAAAGAGGTGGCGCGTAACCCCCGCAGCTGGGCGTGCATAACCTCCCCTATTTCCCGGTGATTGAATCCCAGCATAGCGGTCCGTCGGGTATCGAGCATTACCCGTACCTCGGGCCGTCCGGGACGGTAGCGGATTTTCACATCCGTAAATTTCGGAATTTTTCCTATGCCGGACGCAATCCGCATGGCTAATTGGGCCAGGGTTTCATAATTATAACCGTAAATCTCGATGAATATTTCCTTGCCGCTCCGGGGTTCGGAAAAATAAACAAAGGTATCATGATCTTCCCCTACTCCCTTAAAACGCTCCCGGAGATTATCTATGACTTCCTGGGTGGAAAACCGGCGCTCAGCCCGGGGTTTTAAAGATACGTATATTTTGGATGACCATCCTTCCACTCGCGAGGAAAGACTTTTTATCATATCCCTGATCTCCGGGAGCCCGGAGATACGTTTTTCCACTTCCCTCACTATCCGGTCGCAGATGTCCAGACGCGTCCCGGAAGCCATTTCCACGTAAACCACGAACTCGCTCTGCTCGGAAGCTGCCATGAAGTCCTTGGGTACGTACTGTATGAATACAAAAACCGCGATACAGAACAGAATGGATATGGCTATTAGTGTTTTGCCTTTATGTTGCAGGACTTTCCGCAAATTGGCCGAGTAATGCCGAAACATAAAAATTCCGGGAATAATAACCGTGCCGCAGGCTGACAGAAATATTATTACCGGCCATTCCAGTTTAAACTTGAAATAAAGCAAGAGGGCAAACAAAACCGTGATTAGCAGCCCGATCGGCCATCCTATTGAAATGATACGGCGCAGAATATACTCTGCCAGAGTACGCAGGATTTTCACCGGGCGTCTGAGCAGTTTTTTTATTCCGTAATCCGGACGCCCCCTCCATGGGAATGTCCAAGGCCGGGTAGGCTTTGTCCGCTTGCGCCTGTTATCCACCGGCTGCAGACGCGCTCCCAGGGCCGGAACCAGAGCCAGAGCGCAAAACAGGGATGAAAACAAGGTCGCGGTTACCGTAAAGGCAATACCCGCGTATAGCAACTGGGTCTGTTTCTGCAACAAGGCAAACGGCAGAAAAACCACCACTGTGGTCAGGGTTCCTCCCACCATAGCCGGCACCATTTCTTGGGCCGCGATTTCCACGCGTTGCGGGCCGTCCCTATCCGGAAGTTTACGTTTCCAGCGATCAATATTTTCCAGGACTACGATGGAATTATCCACCAGCAGGCCGATTCCCAGAACCAGACCGGCGAGCGAGATGACATTCAGGGATACATTTTCAAAATACATTAATGCCAGAGTAATCAGGAGAGATACGGGAACTGAGCAGCCTACTATCATGGCAGGACGCAGATCTCCGCGCCATAATGAGAGACAGAAAAGCAGTCCCAGTACTCCGATAACCATTCCCAGGCTGGATTCCAAAGGAATGCGCAGGAAGTAGAGGGTAAGCAGGTTGAGCAAAAGCAGGATCAGCAGACCGCCGGCCAGCCACCGGGTGAAAACGGTTTGGCTCAAGAAAAGCCCGAGTATAATGATTACCAGACACGCGCCATAAAAGAGAGTCATCTTTACGGAGCGCACGGCTTGTTGGATGGTCCGGGCCTGGTCGGTCACTATGATTAAATCCATCCCGGTCTCCATGCGGGACTCAAATTCCCGCAGCACACGCCGTACTCCGGAAACCACGCGTATGGTATTGGCCAGGCTCTCTTTCTGGACATAGATGGTAACTGCGGCCCGGGAATTAAGGCGTGAATGGGTTTCCGGTTCCAGGTAATCGTCCTTAACCCGGGCAACATCCTTGAGCCGGATGATCCCGCCTTTTTTGCCCACCGCGATCCCGATGTTGCTGATCTCTTCCAGGGACTGAAAAGCTCCCAAAGTGCGGAGTCCCAGGTTATAGGTCCTGCCTTCCAGGTTCCCGGCGTGCAGGTTGAGATTATTTTGTTCCAGAATGGCCGTGATTTTTTTAATGGGAATTCCCAGCGCCGCCAGCCGGTGTTTATCCAGTTCAGCCAAAATTTTCCGCTCCCGTCCTCCGCCGATCTCAATATTGGCCGTCCCGGGCAAGCGGAGCAATTTTTCCTTGAGTTCTCCCTCCACCATCCGTCGCATTTCTTCCGGAGTATGCCGGGAGGAGGTCAGCGCAGCTATTACTACCGGCGCGTCGGATTCCTCATAATGCGCGATTATGGGCCGCTCGATTTCCCGGGGCAGTTTGGCTTTAACCCGCAGAAATTTCTCGCGCACTTCCAGGGCAGCCAGATCCATATTTGTCCCGGGCTCAAATTCCAGGGTAATAACCGCCTTGTGTTTCTTGGAGGAAGAGATGATATTTTTTAATTTGGAGACTGTTCCCATGACAGCTTCAATCGGTTTGGTAACCAGGCGTTCCACCTCGGGCGGCGGCATGCCGCCCCGGACTTCCACAAAAATCGTTACATTGCCATAGGCGATATCCGGCATGAGTTCAATCGGCAATTGCTTGATCCCTGTGACTCCGGCCAAAGCGACCACGCCCAGAATCATTATAAAAGCCACGGGCCGGCGGATGGTGAATCCGGGCAGATGTTTGGCTGCCATTATCAAAATCAGTCCGAATACGGATAGGTGTAAAAGCTGGGTAAAATTCATGATAAACGCTTGGTTAATATTTTTTCCTTCAGATTCTCAAACAGCAAATACATAGACGGCAGTATGACCAGGGTCAGACAGGTGGAAACAAAAAGTCCGGATACCACTACTATGGCCAGGGGCGCTTGCATCTGCGTCTCACGGCTTAGCCCCAGGGCCAGGGGCAGCAGACCCAGGATAGTGGTGGCTGCGGTCATGACAATGGGTCTTAAACGCACGCGGCAGGCTTCCTGCAGAACGGTTTTAAGGGAACTGGAATCCTTTTGGCGGCGCTGATTGATATAATCGAGCAGCACAATCCCGTTGTTGACTATTATGCCACACAGCAGAACCAAGCCCATGCCTGCCATAGCGGAAAGCGAATGACCGGCAAGCAGCAAGGCCGGTCCCATGCCGATAAGCGCCAGGGGTATGGTCAGAATAATCAGAAAGGGCTGGCCAAAGGATTCGAATTGGGCAGCCATAATCATGTATACCAGCAGCAGGGAAATTATAAGAATAATCTTCAAGCTGGCAAAGGACTCCTCGATTCTCGCGGCCTCTCCAGTCAGCGTCAGTCCCAGATCCGGGTTTTGTTCCCGCAACTCCTCCAGTATATCCTCTATTTCAGGGCGAAGTTTGTCCAACGGCTTGCCGTATAAACCCGCAGTTACCAGAACGGTTCTCTGCTGGTCATAATGGAGAATCTCGCTTGGTCCGGTGCCGTGCTTAATGGCGGCCACAGCTTCCAGGGGAACGTCTATTTCCAGGGGTGACCGGATGAGTAACCTGCGCAGGGCTTTCAGGTCCATGCGGTCCTGCTCCGCCAGCCGGACCCGGATATCAATCTCCCGTCCTTCTTCCCTATACTTGGATACCACCCGCCCACGTACGGCAGTAAGCAAGGTTTTGGCCATATCCGCGACCGAGAGGCTGTAGACCGCGGCCTGGTCCCGGTTAACCTTGATTTCTATTTCCGGCGTAGTTAAATCTAAAGAGGTATTCACATTATAGATTTCAGAAATCCCTTTAAGCCTGTCTTGTAATTGCCGGGAAACCCGGCGCAGGTTTTTAAGCTCATATCCCTTTATCTCCACTATAATCGGCGCGCCTTTTCCTGCCAGTTCGCTGAAGGTTCCGCCGGGCTGCTGAAAAACCACCCTTCCACCGGCCAGGGCCAGACCTTCAATTCCGCCTTTTATTTCCTGGATAATTTCCGCCGCGCTCCGCTGCCGTGAGCCTGCCAAATCGATAACCAGTTGAGCCTCATGTCCACCCAGGGGCTGCAGGCCCTGCTGGGGAAGGGATCCTACGGTAACCATGCAATGCTTGACTTCCGGTATTTTCGTGAGCAGCGCTTCCAGTTTTTTTGCCGTATTATTGGTGATTTCCAGGCGCGTGCTTAGCGGCATTTTCAAATGAAGGATAAATTGATCCTGGTCCAGACTGGGAAAGAGTGAGCGGGGAAGCAATCCGGTCAGGCCCAGGCTGCCTATCCAGATAATGGCCGCGAAGATTAACGTGCGCCCCGCATGATCCAGACACCATTTCAGGATATGTTCGTACCTGTCCCGTAAGCGTCCGGCCGCTTGGTATAGAAAATCCAGAAAACGGGGTGGATGAAGCGCACCGGGCCGGAATATCATGCCGGCCAGCATTGGCACCAGAGTAAAAGCCACTACCAGGGAAGCCATCTGGGAGAAAACCACTGCCCAGGAGAGATCCCGAAACACCTGCCCAATGATTCCCAGAACGAATATCAGAGGCAGAAAAACCACTATCGTGGTGCCCACCGAACTGGTTACCGGACCAAGCATCTCCCTGGCTCCTGTCAAGGCCGCGAGCGATGAAGCTTTCCCCGCCTCCTTATGCCGGGTAATGTTCTCCACCACCACAATCGCACCGTCCACCAGCAGACCGATTCCCACGGCCAGTCCGGCCAGGGATACAGTATTGAGAGTAATCCCTTTTAGATGCATCAGAAACAAGGCCGCCAGGATTGAGCTCGGAATGGCGGCGCTTACAATCAACGCGTTCCGGCAGTCTCTGAAGAAAAGGAACAATACTAAAAAAGCCAGGCATGCTCCCATCAAGCCGGCATTTACCATCTGCCGGATACCGGCTTTGATAAACAGCGACTGGTCATAGATTATTTTCAATTCCAGGCCATGAGGCAGTTTGCTCTTGATATTATCCAATTTTTTTCTCGCGGCCGCCGCTACTTCAGTAACGTGCGCATCACCCTGCTTTAATATAGCCAGTGAGATGTTTTCCTGCCCGTCATAGCGCGCGTAACTGGCGCGTTCCTTAAAAGTATCCCGCACTATTCCCAGGGATGAGAGCAGTACCAGGGGCGCGGCAGTCTGTTTTTCGCGGTATGATTTCTCCGGGGACCGCCTCTGCCCGGCGCGGCCGCGGGAAAACATATCGCTGGGAAAGAGCTTGTCCCGGTCCACTTTTACTACTACCTGATTGATCTCCTCCGGCGCCGCGTACGCTCCCATTACCCGGACAACATATTCATAGGTTTCATCCTTCACGGTTCCGGCCGGGTAGGTAACATTTCCCCGGGATACGGCCTCGCCGGCCTGAAGGATGGAAACCTGGTAATTAGCCAGCTTTGCCTGGTCGAGCTCAATAATTATCTCGCGTTCCAGCCCCCCGGTAAGCGAGACCGCCGCTACTCCCGGCACTTTTTCCATTAATTCCGCCACCGGCCGTTTGGCTATTTTCAGTAATTCCTGAGCCGTCCGCTTTCCGCTCAGGCTCAACACCATGACCGGCAGGGCAAAGGGATTATATTTCTCAATTCGCGGCTCCCCGGCCTCACGCGGCAGCTTGACTTTGGTTAAATCGATTTTTTCGCGCAGATTCAAGGAGGCAAAATCCATGTCCACGCCCCATTGAAATTCCACGGTCACCAGAGAGATGCCCTCTTTGGATAGGGAATGAATCCGGCGGACGCCTTTAACCGTACCGCAGGCCTCCTCTATTACTTTGGTTATCAGTGTCTCCACTTCCCGGCTGGAAGCGTTTTCATAAACCGTTAGTACTACCAACTGGGGAAACTCCAGGCTGGGCATAAATTCCCGGGGAAGCCTCTGCCAGGCCAGAAAACCGAGCAGAAAGACGAGCGCATATAGCATGCTGATGGTTACCCGGCGCGAAACTGAAAACTGGATGAATTTCATTTTCCGTACTCTTCGACCTGGCCATAGCTTATTTCCAAGCCCTTTTTAAGATTGACGGCCTCCGGACGCAGCACGACCACATCACCCTCGTTAAGTCCCTGCCGGATTTCCACGTAATCGCGCGAAGCATACCCCGTCTCGACCGGGCAGACATGCACCCGATTTTTTTCGTCAACCAGGTATACTGACTCTTCCTTCTCCAGCAGGGCGTTTTTTGGTATCAGCAGCACCTCGCGATCAAAAATAATTATCCGGCAGACCGTGGAAAGCCCCGGTTTGATCCGGGCGCGATATTCCCGGGCTATCCCAATCCGCACGGACGCCATCCGGCTGGTGGTGGTTACTTCGGGAGAAATACTCAATACTTTGCACGGGATTTCCACTCCCGGGAAAGCCTCGATTATTACCATTGCCTTCTGCCCCACTTTAATTTCCGGCATTCTTTTCTCGATAATATTGGTCTCCACGAAAAACGGATCATCCGTACTTACAAAAAAGACTATTGGCGCCTGCCGCGCAGTCAGTTCGCCTTCCTGCACCCGGCATTCTCCCATGTATCCGTTCTTGGGCGCCCGGATAAAAGTATCCTGATAATCCTTTTCCGCAATATTCAGGGTTTCCTCCGCTTCCTCCAATTCCATGCGCGCCGCGCCGCCCACGTCGTAGAGTGATTGTTTGCGTTTCAGATTTATCTGGGCCTGGCGATAACGCGCCCGGGTGCGGACATGGTCCAACTCCGCGATAATCCCGCCTTTTTTAACAAAGTCACCGGGCTGGTAATTATACTTGAGCAGCTTCTCCTCCTGCGTGCATTTTAATTCCAGTGAAGAACCTCTAACCGTACCCGTCAGGCTCTCCAGCGCGTCCTGAAAACGCACCTGCTGCGCACGGAACACCTGAACATAGCGGGCCTGCTTGCCTCCGGATCCCAAAGCGGGTGAAACTCCGGGCCGTTCTCCCGCGGAAGGGCCGTGATAACCGCGCCAGACTAAAGCTAATGCTCCCAGAAATAATATAAATAAAGCGCCGATTAAATAATAACGATTCTCCCGCAACCAGGATTTTTGGTTTTTTTGCTTTTTCATACGCACCTGCCTTTTTTGAAAATTGGTATTATAAATGATTACTCCCCAACCTCATACTTTCCCGGTTTACCAATAGCCCGGTCCAAGGCCGCCCGGGAGATCAGGTAAAACACTTTTGCTTCCCGTAATGCAATCCCGGCATTAGCAAGTTCGTTTCTGCTTTTTGCCACATCGTCAATAGTTGCTCGGCTATCCCTGAGATTGATTTTATTAATAGCCAGTCCCTTCCGGCTCAAGTCCAGGTCAAGCTCGGCGTTTTTGATCTGGATTAACGCTTTACGGTAATTATAAAACGCTTCCCGTACCCCGGCAGCCACGCTTTCCTGCGCCTGCTTGAGCTTAAATTCCGCTTCCCGGCGATTCAACCCGGCTTCCCGTTTTTCCGCCGCCGCCTTGTATCCGTCCATAAAACCCAGAGCTGCCGTAGCCGTGCGGGCTTCGGTGCGGGTGGACTGTCCCAGCTTAGGACTGGTTTTTTGATCAAACCCCGAAATTTCCAGGGTATTCCAGGCCAGGGTTTGGGTTAATTTAACCGTAATATTATAATCTTCATTCAACTCCAGAGTCTCACTCTGGTAAGCTCCGCCGCTCCGCCCGTAAAATCCGTTCAGTTCCAGTTTGGGCCAATCCGCGCTGTTTCTTACCTTCAGTTCATACCCGCTTGCCTGGAGCGCCGCTTCCTGCATAAGTATTTCCGGATGTCCGGCGAGGGCGGTTGGCAGGCACTCGTTCAGCTTGATCTCCAATTTCTGAAAGGGAACACTCTGAGGGGGACGCCTATCCGGCGGATTGTCAAGTCCCAGAGCCGCAGTCCATTCCCAGAGAAATTTCTCGCACTCAATCCTGGCGCTTTCATATTGATACTCGGATTGATTTAACTGCGATTCGGTTGCCAGCAATTGCCGCTTATCTATCACTCCATTCCGGTATAGTTTTTTAGCCATACGGTCATATTGTTTGAGCGCCTCACGTCCGCGTTGACAGTCGGACAGATCAGCCTGGGTGCGGGCCAGATTCCAATAAGCCTCAGTAACCCGGTAAATCATATCCTGCCGGACTTTTTGATATTTAAAACGGGAGATTAGCAGATTGGCGTCCGCTTGTTGGTACGCGGCCCATATGCCCCCGCCTTTAAATAGGGTATGGCTTAGTTGGAGCCCATAGCTTTTCTCTTCAAATCCCGGCGTGCCCAGTTCCTCGATTTCCGCGCCCTTGGTATACTCGCCCTTGGCCGAAAAATTCGGCCAGAGATTACGGGCCGCTTCGGCCGCTTTGGCATGCATAACCTCGATCTCTTCCCGGGCCAGGCGCAGAGGCGCATAATTCTTTTCGCTAATCGCGAGGCTTTCCTGCCGGCTGATAGCCGGTTTATCATCCGCTGGGTTCCCGCTCCGGCTCTCTGCCCCGGCGGAATAACCAGCCAGTAATTGCAAGGATATCAAGCAGATCACCCCTATACCACCGGTTCTTCCTGATCCTGGCTTAGGCTTCATTTTTCCTCCATTATTTCTCATTTTGAGTATTCATCCGATTTATTTCCTGCACTTCCCGCAGCGTTTTTAAAACCTCCGCCCCTGTCCTGCTTCCCGGGGAACCCGGAATCACGGCTGGCTCTTTCCCGGGAGGCGTGCCATACGCCCGGTTTAAATACCCGGCCTCTTTTTCCGTCAAAGCCTCTTTCCCGCCCGGACCGGCCTTAAAGGCCGCTGTCCGGTTACCGGATATTTTCTTCCCCAGCCAAAATCCACCAACTATCCCGCCGGCCAAAACCACCAGAACAATTATCAGCCAAAAAAACCGTTTAGACATAACTCTTTTCTCCTTTTAAATATACAGACCAGTTGCCACATAATTCCTTTCAAAAAAAATAATTATTTTTAGATTTTTTTCGTATTTGTCCAAATTAAGATTTTAGAAACCCGGAATTCAGTTAGAACAAAGCAATAAACCGGGTTGCAGGTAGTGTGAAATAAAGTTCGCAATTTCAGATTGATTCAGAAAAAAACATCGCTGACTAAGTGTTCTGCAAAATACACCCTCATACGATGGCCAAGAGAAATGATAGCGAAATTTCCAAGAGAATATTAGGAGCCTGTCGGACTTAGGCACAAAAGCGGATTTTAAGCGCTCTTCCCCCTTTGAAAAAGTGGTAAGCGAGGGGGGATTTTGCATATGAAAGTGGACAACTGCCCCGGCCGGTTTATATATTGCCTGTTACTTCAACAAACTGATATCCGGAAGCGGAGTTTTGGGCAGGGGACCGATCATGGCCGAGGTTATGGGCGCTTCCAGGAATAAATCACGGGCCAGGTTGAGAATATCCTGTTTGGAAATGCGGTTCAGCGCCCGCAGGACAGCGGGAATGCCGGAATGTTTTTGAAGATAATCCTCTTCCTGAAGCATCTGCCACATATGCGATGATGAACTCTCCAGGGAAAGTAATAACCCGCCCTGCATTTGCTCGCGAACATCATGCCATTCCCGGTCGGAGATCAGACGCGTGGCAATACGCCGCAATTCATCGCGGACAATCTGCATGGCATGCTTCAATTTCCCGGGATGACAGGCCATGTATATCCCGGCCACTCCGGTATCGCGAAAAAAATCCATGAAAGAATAAACAGAATAAGCCAGCGCCTTTCGCTCCCGCACCTGGTAAAACAAGCGCGAATTGCTGCCGGCCCCCAGAATGTTCGAGAGCGCCACGGCTGTCAGCCGGCGTTTATCCGCATAGGGGAGTCCTTTAACTCCTACGCAAATGTGCAGCTGTTCAAGCCGACGATGTTGCCGCCGGGACTTAAAAGCCGGAGCCGGAACCGGCGGGCCTTGCTCAGAGCTCCGGCCTTGGTTAACCAGGTTTCCAAAATATTGTTTTGCCAATCTGCTTGCCTTCAAGTTCCTGACGTTTCCGGCTATGGCCAGCATCATTTCCGAAGGCTGATAATGGCGCTGCAGGTACGCGCGCAGATCGCGGCAGGTCACGTTTTTCAATCCGGCCCGGGTTCCCAGAATCGGTCGTCCCAGCGGATGGTTGGGCCAGAGGGCTTGGGCGAAAAGGTCATGGATTAACTCGTCCGGCGCGTCTTCATACATTCCGATTTCCTCAAGAATAATCCGCTTCTCTTTTTCCAGACTATGGGGATTAAATCGGTAATTGGTTATTATATCTGAAATAACATCCAGGGCCAGAGACAGGTGAGAGGCCGGTACCTTGGCGTAATACGTGGTACTTTCACGGCCGGTACAAGCATCCAGATATCCGCCAACCGCGGTCAGAACCCGCGCGAGCTCACGCATGCTCCGGCGCCTGGTTCCCTGGAAGAGCATATGCTCTATGAGATGGCTCCATCCCATTTCCCTCCGGGTTTCATCCCGGGAACCGGTTTTTACGTTCAGCCCAACGGAAACCGAAACCAAGCCGGGAAGCGGCTGCACCAGTAAGGTAAGTCCATTGCTGAATACTTCCCGCTGTACGGGCTCAATCCGGTATTTAGATGTTTGCAAGGAGCCTGCGTCCCTCCCCGGCCAAACGCCTCAAGCCCTGCTTATTCCTTGCTTCCAGGTATAATCTGGCTACCGGCTCGGTACCAGATAAACGGATAGCCAGCCAGGTACCATCTTGTAAAATGTATTTATAACCATCCATATTGTCTATTTCCACCACCCGGCGCCCGGCTAATTTATCCGGACGAAATTTATCCATCTTCCGCCGCAATTGCCGCCCAGCCCCGGAGTTGGGCAACTGGACATTGACCCGGTCGGTTATTATAGTACCGACCCGTCCATAGATGGACTTCAATATGGCCCCCAAGCTCCGCTTTTCTCGTGCCACCAGTTCTGCCATTAGTAAACAAGCTAAAATGCCGTCTTTTTCCGGGATATGATTGGCAATGGTCAGGCCGCCGCTCTCCTCTCCCCCGGCCAGAAAACCTCCCCTGATCATGCTCTCCCCGATATACTTAAATCCCACTGGTGTGACTTCCACCGGCAGATCATACTGCCCGGCTACAGCATCCACCAGGTGACTGGTAACCACTGAACGTACCACGCGGCCGCGCCAGCCGCGATGCCGAACCAGTAAATATACGGTCAAAGCCAGAACCTCGTTGGCCGTGATATATGTTCCATCCGCATCTACTACGCCAAAGCGGTCCGCGTCTCCGTCCGTGCCTAAGGCCAGCCGGGAACGCCGCTTTTTCATAAGCGCCGCGGCTTCCCGCATATGCTCGGCATTCGGTTCCGGGGCGTTCCCGCCAAATAAGGTGTCCCGCCAATCATGCAATACTTCCACGCGGCAGCCGGCCCGGCGCAAGGCCTCTGCCAGATATCCCTGGCCGGCGCCGTAAAGAGGATCGGCTATGATTTTTAACTTGACTCGGCGCAATACCGGCATGGCAGCCAGCTTATCCAGGCGCTTGAAATAAGCGGGCTTGGGATCAAAAATAATAATCTTCCCTTTTCGTATTCCCCGGGACGGCCTGCCTCCCCCTCGTGCCAACAAACGGTTGGCTTCTTTTTCAATCAGCCGGACTTCTTCCTTGGTCGCCGGCCCGCCAAAAGCATTTGACCACTTGAATCCCTGATAGACAGCAGGATTGTGACTCGCTGTGAAATTAATCCCGCCCGCTAATCCCAGATTTTGAATGGCCAGAGCCAGGGCCGGAGTGGGTGCCGGGCTTTCCACCAAGTGGACTGTGAGGCCCTCTTCACTTAGTATGGCGGCGGCATGCCGGGAAAATTCCTCGGAAAGAAACCGCGGATCATGCCCGATCAGCACCCCGCGGCCGGCCAGCCGCTTAGCTTTTAAATAACGGGCCACGGCCCGGGTAACAGCCGTTACTTTGCTGAAAGTAAATCCATCCGCAATAATGTCGCGCCACCCGGAAGTCCCAAAATTAATATTCATAATGCAAATCTCCTATCCTTGCCATTCCTGGATCATTTGAGTATAACGCAGAAGCAGTTGTTGGCATTGTTCTGAATTAACGCCTTCGACATTAATGTGAAAAAAAGGTTTATCCGCGTCCGGCATAATCAGTACCCAGGATTTGCCATGCCAAATTTTCACACCGTCTAATAACTGGACTTTTTCCGACCGCGTAGCCTCAATCAGACGGCGCATAATAGCGCCTTTTTGTTCCCACGAACAGGCTATTTGGCGGCGCAGCATGTGGATCGGCGGGATTTGGTCAACCAATTGGCTGAGCGGCTCTTGGGCGTTGGCCAGCAGTTCCAGGAGTTTGGCCGTAGCCATCATAGCATCAAATGCCGGTTGAAACTGCGGAAAGATATATCCTCCCCGGGGCTCACCCAGAAAATCCAGCCGGCGCCGGCCCGCCGCCTCCATAATGGCTGTGTACGGTGTCTTGGTCCGCAGAACCCGTCCGTTGTACTGCTGCGCGAGATCTTCAATTATCCGTGAGGCGGAAATCGGCACACCAATGCGGGCACCGTTCTTGGCTTTAAGCACCAGCAGCGTCATCAAGGCCAGAGCCAGATCATCATCCAGGATTCTCCCGGTATCATCAACAATAAATATTTTCTGCGCTCCGGCATCCATCATTACTCCCAGATGCGCTTTCAGGGTGCCCACGATTTCCCCCAGCCTTTTCAACGACTGGTCGAATTCCTCCGGACCCTTAGTTAAGCGGGTCCCGTCCGGATAAGAGTTAAGCGCGATGACTTCGCAGTGCAGATCGCCTAATACTTGCGGAAAAATCCCCACCGCGCTTCCCCAGGCATAATCAATTACTACCTTGGATTTCGCCTTCCGAATTTGATCACGGTCCAGGACGCGCATAAATCCTTCCTGGTAGTATTCCAGCGCCCGGGGAGGGAACATAATTTCCCCGGCCGCTTCCATCTCCGCCCGGGGAAAGTCCTCGCGAAAAAACAGGTTCTCGATCCCTTTCTCCTTGGCGCCGGACAGTTCCTTGCCCTGAGCGTCAAAAAACTTGATATCCATAATCATGGCATTATACGGCGATTTGCGGACATGAAACCCGCCGGCCACTTTAAGCGCCCGCACTGAATATCTCGCTACGGGCGTGGGTACCACGCGCAGATCATAAACATTAACCCCTACCGAAGCCAGGCCGGTCATAATGGCGCGGTCAATAATACGCGAGGTCTTGTGATGGTCGCGGCTGGAAATAACAAAATCCCCCTTACGCAGGGAAGCTCCATAAGCGGCTCCCAGCTTGGCGGCGAATTCCGGCGTGATCTCGATGTTGCCTAAACCGGAGACTCCGTAGGCATCGAAGATATGTTTTGTCCACCGTTCTCCCCAGATCAAAGAGGTCGAGAGCGTGGTTCCTGCTTCGATAATTTTATAGGGCCAAACTTTTACCTCAGCCTTCACCGTGGCATCCTCACCTATGCTGCAATGCTCCGCTATCACAGTCCCTACGCCGATATAAGTCCGTGATCCGATCTGGCAGTCATTTGCCAGGGTTACTTCTTTTAAATTGGCTCCGTTCCCAATGGAGACATTATCCCAGATTATACAGCCGATCAGTTTTGACCCTTCGCCTATCCGGCAGGAGGACCCCATTACCGTATTGGCAATCCGCACATTGGGACCGATCCAGCAATAATCTCCCAGTACTACTCCTTGCTCCAGCACGGCCGAAGGATCTATATAGCATTCCGCGCCGATTAAATTTCCCTTGACCCATTTATCCTTCCCCAAAGCAACCAAATCCTTCCCGGCCCGGAGGGCATCGTAATGCGCCTGCCGGTACTCGGTCAAGTTGCCAACATCTTTCCAATAGCCATCTTCGGCAATATAGCCATAGATCGGGACCTTGGCGTAGAGCATTTCGGGAAATAATTGTTTGCTGAAATCATATTCCTCCGGGGGTATCCTATCCAGCACCTCGGGTTCAAGAATATAAATACCGGTATTAATCGTATCGGAAAATACCTCGCCCCACCCCGGTTTCTCCATAAAACGGGAGACCCGGCCGTCGTCACGGGTTATAACAATTCCATAGGCCAGCGGATTATCCACCCGTCCCAGCACTAAAGTGGCTTGGGCCTTTTTTTCCCGGTGATAAGCCAGGGCCCGGGATAGATCAATGTTGGTAAGCACATCGCCGGAAATCACCATAAAAGCATCCCGGCCCAAAAGCTGCGCGGCTTGCTTGACACAGCCGGCTGTGCCCAAATCCGAGTCGGGCAACAGGTAGGAAATTTTGATCCCCCAGGCAGAGCCGTCGCCAAAGTATTCCTGGATAACCTCGGGTTGAAAATAGAGGGCGACTACGAACTCCGTAAAGCCATGCCTCTTCAATAAATTAAAAATATGCTCCAACATCGGCCGGTTCAACATGGGAACCATGGGTTTGGGAATGTTGCAGGTAAGCGGACGCAGCCTGGTCCCGAAACCGCCGGCCATGATTATAGCTTTCATAAATTTTATCTTCCTTAAATTATTTAATATCTGCTGTCATTACTGTCTAAATATGCCCCCACGGAATGTAGGGCCCTTCGGCGTTGCTCAGGACAGGTCGTTTAATTAAACGCCCCTACAACTCCCGGCAATGTCTTAACGAACGGTTAATATGTTGTACAGTTTTTGAATTTCCGCGTACGTGAAGACAACAGCGAAAAAAGACCAATAGAAAGAATCGACTTATTATCCAACTATTTAAAAAGATTCTTCAAATTCAAATCCTTTAATTTCTCCTTGGCCTTGTTCAACTCCCGGTTTAAATCCTGTTTGATCTCTTCCGGCGGTTTGTCCTTCTGCTTTTTTATAAACTGTTCAACTTTTTTTCCCGCCTCATCGGCGGCCAGCTTGATTTTTCTTTTGGCCTTGCTCCCGAATTGTTTCCGCATCCAGTTCCAATCCGGCTTCACGTCCGGTTTCTTAATCGGTCCGTTTAAAACCATTGGTATCGTGACCCACCCGCGTTCATCCTTGAGGATCTCGTTGTATTTTTGAAATTCCGGCGATAACTCTTTCGCTGCCCGGGGATGCAGGCGCGGGCGCAGCTTGAAATCCTTAAAAGCCGCCTTAAAAGTCAATTTTCCGTTGGCAGTCATCCGGATATCACCGGCTTCGCCCCGGGGCCCGGATTCCGCCACAAATTTCGTAACCCTTACTATCTGTCGATCCAGGGAAAATTCCATAACCGTATGATCAAAGGGGATATCCTGCTTAAATTTATCACTCCCGAACCATTGTGCCAGCTTTTCCTGGAACGCGAATTGGCGTAGATATCCTTTTTTTATGGCAAAGCTGCCCTGACCCTTCAGAGCCGGCATAGCCGTAGCCGTACGTATACCGCTTCCGGAAATATCCATTTGTCCGCTCAAGATTCCTGTCATCTTGCTCTTCAACTCGGATATCAGTTCCGGTTTCTTGAGCTTGGCAGCCACAAAAGTATCCACCACGTCATTTAGAAGCGGTTCCAAATCCACATTTTCAACCTGGGCCTTAACCTCATAGCGCAGCGCTTGTCCGGTAAAATCCAACTGCAGGGTGTCTTTAATACTCCCGTGATATCCCCGCAGCGTTCCCGAACTCTCAAGCCGGCGTTTGTTCAAATTCATGGAAAAATCCATAGCCCCAAGCTTGACCGCTCCCAACCGCAGGCCGCCGAGCTTGGCCATGCCATCCACCCGGAGATTAGCCGGGATGAATTTTCGCGCATCCGGTTCAGGCTTGTCCGAAACTGTCTTGGTTTGCTTAGGCTGGTCTGTACCAGCCGGTTCCTTCCCGGCGGAGAATAAAGCCAACAAAGCATCCATATCCAGCAACTCACTTTCCAGGTTCCACTTAACCACAGCCTTCAGCCGGTCAGGTTTCAAAGTATCCGGTTGCCGTAAATCAAACCCCTGGGCCTGGAAATCCGCCCGCAAGGATTGGCCGGCTAATTGTCCGGTCAGGGTTTTAAGCGTAATTTTATCCGGAAGTATGATAAGGGTGGCGGATAAATCCTTCAGTAATGATTTATCTTTATAACTCGCTTCCAGGCCCGCGATCTGCAGACTGCTGGAAAATGATAACTTCCCGGGCCCGTCTTTTACCGGACCGCTCACCTTAAAATCGCTTTCCGCCGTGCCGCCTATTTTTATTTCCAACGGCATTTTTTTTCTCACTGGCAACGGCAGCAGCTCCTTGACTATCCGGTTGAAATCGGCCTTGACTTTCCCGGAAAGGTTCAGGCTCGGCTCGGTAAGTACCTTTTCCACCTGGCCCTCAACTGTCGCCTTAACGCCCGGAATATCCAGGATAAACTCGTCCAGGATAAATTCCTCCTGAAAGTAGTTGATGCGCCAACTTGTTTCCAAAACCAGGGGAATGGTCTGCCCCATGCTCCGTAGCTTGACCTCCAAATTAACTTTTACCGGAGTAAGACCGGCCAGGGTTAAATTTCTGATGTTTAAATTAAATTCCTCCAGGCGCTGTTCACTCTTTTTGGCAAGATCGCGATAAACCAGGGAGGCGTCCGATATTTCCACGCGGGCTACCAGCAATTCCACGGGCAGCCGGGTGGGGAGTTTGGTTTTGCTCTTAGGTTTAGGCGCAGAAACGGAGGGAGGGGGAAGCATATCGGAAAAGTTAAATCGGCCGTCAGCCCGTCTCTCAATCAGCAGCTGCGGCCGTTTCAACTTAATCGCTTTAATCATCACCTTTCCCGCCAGCAAGGGGAGCAAGCGGTACTGAATTGCCGCGATTTCATCGGTTAAAAACGGTTCCCGGGAAAAACCCCGGGCATTTTCGATCTTCAGGTCCCTGATCTCGATTCCCCGAAAAAGATTAAACCGGATGGAATCGATGGTAACCTTATGCTGGATGGTTTCTGATATTTTCTTCTCCGCGCTGGATTTGATTTTTTCCCAAGGTATAAAACGTGGAACTATGGCAAGCGCGAGTCCTGCCAGGAGTAATATCCCCAGCACAGAGATAAGTAAAAACCGACCGATACGGAATCGTGGTTTTGAATTCTTAGTCATTTGAAAAGACTAACCTCGCTGATAATTGTCTAATCCGGAATTAATTGCTTCGTCCGGCTCGCATGGTTTGGGCAACTTCCGGATCCGGGTTTGCCCCTTTCCCGTGGTTGCCGTTCTCCGGTTCCGGCTGCGAAACCGGCATAAGTTTTTCCCGTATAAGCTTCTCTATCTCCTGCGCGGTCTCAGTGTGTCCTTTTAGAAAAGCCTTAACCGTTTCCCTTCCCTGGCCAATCCGTTGGCCTTGAAAGGAGAACCAAGCTCCGGATTTTTCCACAATCTCATGGGCTACGCCCATATCAATCAGGTCACCCTCTTTGGAAATGCCTTCCCCAAACATAATGTCAAAAGTAGCCAGACCGAAAGGCGGCGCCACCTTATTTTTCACCACCTTGACCTTCACCCGGTTGCCGATTGATTCCTGTCCCTGTTTTATGGTTTCCACCCGGCGAATATCCAGACGCAGACTGGAATAAAATTTAAGGGCCCGCCCGCCGGGCGTGACTTCCGGATTACCGAACATTACGCCGATTTTTTCCCGGAGCTGATTAATAAAAATAATGGAAGTGGCAGCCCGGCTGCTGATGGCGGTTAATTTTCGCAGCGCCTGGGACATCAAACGGGCCTGGAGTCCCATATGCGAATCTCCCATTTCCCCTTCAATCTCTGCCCGGGGAACCAGAGCCGCAACCGAGTCAATCACAATCATATCCAGGGCCCCGGAACGAACCAGGGTCTCGACAATATCCAGCGCCTGCTCCCCGGAATCCGGCTGAGAGATGAGTAAATTATCAATATCCACGCCGATCTTGCGGGCGTACTCCGGATCAAGGGCATGCTCGGCATCAATAAAAGCGGCATTCCCCCCCGCTTTCTGGGTCTGCGCGACAACATGCTGAGCCAGAGTGGTCTTGCCCGATGATTCGGGACCAAAAAGTTCTATAATGCGTCCACGCGGAATTCCGCCCACCCCGATGGCAGTATCCAGTGAGATCGAACCGGTCGAAATCGCCTTGACATCAACCACCGGACGCTCGCTGAATTTCATTATCATGCCCTTACCAAACTGTTTTTCTATCTGGGAAATAGCCAATTCCAGGGCCCGGGATTTTTCATTTGCCATAATATAAACCTCCATTTAATGAAATAGATGCCTTTCTTTCAGATTAGGGTAGAAGGAGGTAAGAAATTCTTAAAATCAAGGCATTTTATTTAAAGCGGAATTTTAGCATGGGATTTCCAGGAGTGTCAAGGTCTTTCCCATACCCTGGAATCCATATTGATTGGAACAGTTAAAAAAGAGAAAAAAGAGCTTACTGGCAGGGTAAATTACGAATTTCGGAATTTATCTTCCAAATTATTTAAATGAAAGATCAAATTTCGCAGGCACCGGCTGAGCCGCAACCTCTTTCATTAACAACCTGTAAACATAAACATATGCCAGGTATGTCACAGGTATCGCGATCAAGAGACCAACAAAGAAGGCTATATTCCGCAGACTTTTTTCACCAGTCGTTCTATATTCCATCCTTGCTTTTTATGTTTTTCCGTTTTCTTGATATTTTCCTCTGCAGCTTTTAATGCCCGCTCTACAAAGTCGCTTTCTCCCAGGATCTGTCACGCCTTTTGCTAAATAGTTTTACAGGGTCCTGGTACATATCATCCCTTCAAATTCCAACCCTTTAGTTTTGATCTCCCCAATAATGGCATCCGGTGAATATTTCTCGAGGTTTATTTTCTCCCGGATATGGTCTTCCAGTTTATGATCTTTTCCTATTTTTAATGATCGTTCTCTGTGAGATGCCTTCGCCGCATAATCTGCCTGGGCCGCATCCGCACGGCATTTCTCTTCTTCACTCCAATCCGTCTTCTCATGCGCAAGGGACATTGGACAAATCCCTATTCGATTATCAGAAGACCTCCCCTAATACACAGGAGTTACATTAATCAAGAGTTCTAAAATCATCCGTCTCTACACACTCCACGCCGGCCAAGCCTGCTTCTTCAATCCGCCTCACTAGATCCTGCCTTGCTATGAATGTCATCGGTTCTTCTTTCAAACTAAAAATCACCGGGCCGGACTTTAGAATATCTTCGCGCAAAACAAGCTTATCAAAACCAAAGATTTCATCCTCACTTCCCGGATTATCATCAAATATGGAACGTTCTCTATCCACTGCCTCTGTCAGAACTAAGAAATTTGCGATCCAGTAGTGTTCACTCGCCATTCTGCCTTTATGGTCCTTTATCTTTACTGGCAAATACTCGATGTCTTTAACCTGAAATTCTTCCAGAACCACCCTGAACCGATCGCTGATTATCAGCAATTGGTCAGAATTCGCAACGCAATCTGTCAAGTTCATACCTTCCGGTCTGTTTATCGAGAACTTAAAGGCAACATCCTCAGACCAGCCGTCCAAGCGCGACACACCCTCAAAAAGTTGATACTGCTTTGGAATAGAATTTGCGACATTATTATCAAGATACACATTTGTTTCATCGTATACCGCTCTAATAACATAAAACATAAAGGCACTCTCCCATTTTCTTGTTTTGCTAATGCAATCGTATTGGTGTTGGTATTCTGTCGGACTTATCCTAACGGTGATATAAAATACATCCCCTACCCTTTTAAGTAACTCAACAACTGATAAATCAGGACCGCCGGCCAGAGCATGGCTTTGGTGTTTTGAGTTTTCGTCCAGACACTAATTAAGATGCGACCTGTTGCCCTCCCACAGATGCCCGCCTGATGACCTTAGTCCGATTCTTCTTCTGACAGTGCCAATGAGTAGCCTGAGAGCGAACGAATAATTGTTCGATTATTTCCCGCAGCGGTGAGCAGTTCGGCGTATGGAAGATAACTCTCAGCAACCCACATCAGTTGCGGTTCGGGTGAGCCGCTTCTAATTAAAGCCATCGTCTCAATAAATGCCAATTTGTTAAGAGGAATGTAATTAGAGTTCACATGGAAGAACCCAAACGGCGACCCTATCGCCTCTGATACCGAGCATATTATACCCCCAATCTTTACGACCAAGGCCTTATCTTTCATAACATTCATCCAGTCCCTATAGTCTGCACAAAGAACTACACAATTCACTCTGTCCTTCCATGCGTAAACCCCAAGATCCAATAAAGTTTGCCAGCGATAGTAATGGGCTCTTCCAATCCAGTTTTGGGCAATTGCTGTCGCTTTTTCAATCGATGTCACTTTAACAGAAGGAAATTTGGTATCGGCTTCTCCATTCTCATCGATATAAAGCTCGTCACAGTAAGATAGGAAAGAAAGCCCAGCGCGGCAACAAACCACGTACACCTGCTTGTGCGCCTGCTCATGTCCCATTAATACATCTCCAAAATGGAAATCTATGGTGTATGACATAATTTGTTTTCCTTTTTGATTGAATCCTCTTCCTTAGTTAGCTGATGATCACCATATCTCAAGCGCATCTATGACCTTATTGATTTACTATTTCTCAGAAAATTAGCATAATATGATGAAGTGAGTCGACCAAAGGAACTTCCTCTCGAATCACACCGCTCCCATTAACACACCTTAAACACTTTCCAATATTCAAACAAAGTCGGATTTGTCTGGAAAACTCGTCTCAACCTAAAAATATAACGCGTTATCTTATCAATTTAATTTGAGAACCTACACTCATTTTTTTGATGGAACTTTCGGCGCCCGATAACTCGATATGTCTATAATCTCAATTTCGGTTTTCTGCAATCCGCGAGCAACTCCCTGTCTTTGTTGCTTAGCTCGCATTCCTCGCCGCTTGTTGCTGTACCAGCCATAATACCTCACCAGCTGAAATCCTTTATCCGGTATGTGCTGCGTTATACATCTCTAACGCTGCCTGAAGCGGAATTATTGTATATTTCCATGATCTCATCAACGCCCCAGCTAAATGAGCAATGGCCGATAATAATATTATCTAAAGTGTCCCCAAATCCTTACTCTTATATGCTGGATAAACACATCATTAGTTCTGGCTGACAATTTTGCATTATTGAGGACAAAAGCAGCAAAAACACACCCGAAACTGTTAAAAGGATTATTTTGCCTATTGCGCTAAACCTGTCTTTTTTTATTTGCCTGGTTATTTTTTAACTTCCTTCTCTATGGATTCAGGATGATTTTCACTATCCCCTGCACATCCAATATGTTTACCGCCCCGTCCCCATTCACATCAGCGGCGCTTCCCCAGTCCTGCGTCCCGAGGATATGATTGACGCAGGCCTGGATGTCCTGGATGTCGATTTGGTTGTCGCCGGTGAGGTCGCCTTTGAGAGTTGAACCGCCGGCATAAAGTTTTGATACTTCATCCGCAGATAAAGCATAGTTATAGATTCTGACTTCATCTATTGCGCCGTTGAAATAATAATCATTGACAGCATGTCTGCCTATTTTCACGGAGTGGCTGGAGCTGTCCGAATTTCCGGATGGATTAGGATTGCCGGTTATTAGTTTGCCATCCTTGTATGCCTTAAGTATCTCGCCGTCATAAGTTGCGGCTAAGTGACACCATGTATTGGCGTTGAGTGTTCCAAAACCGGCCGGATACCATGTTCCTCCCACTCTAATGCCGGCTGCTTCTCTAAAGCTGCTGCTTTCATGATCCCAGGAGATTAAGAAATTCTCCTGCTTCATCACCGGGCCGGCCTCCTTATCGCTTCCCGGAAGATTGTTGCCTTTTACCCAAACACCTACACTCCAATGTGGTAGATGATTAACATAATTTGTTTCAACATAGTCTTTCACTCCGTTAAAATACAATGCCTGGCTAATCTTTCCGGTTGTTGAAACAGCTCCATAAATAGTGGCGTCATCTCCATTTCCTGATTTGTCGGAGATTGTATTGCCTGAAATATCAGAAGAATCCATTGTGTAGTGGGCGATTAAGTCATTTGAAGATGTGGGAGAACTCCCTCCATCCCATAAAAGAATCTTCGAACTATATCCAGCAAGCGTGACAGGCCAGGAAATTGCATTTCCATCAATATCTGTCCAGCTTTTACCATCTGCGTAATCACTATATGCAAATTGTTTTGTATTGGGACCGGTGTTTACCAGAAACAAGGAGTTATCATAAGGGTCAGGGCTTCCTTGCTGAGTGATAAATTTTGAATGTTGGTCTTGTCCATGGGAGGTTTGCCAGGTATTCAAATCATAATATTTCCCCCATTTCCATATTCCATCTTCTCCATATGTTTCTTTAATTAAATGTTCAGGATACAAGCTGGAATAAATATTGTAATCAAATGTGCCAAAATCCAAATTTCCCAAATTGCCGTATTTGTAAACAACTTGCTCCTCGTTTAACAGGAAAAAAGTGTTATTCTCTATAACATTGCCCACAATATACCCTGGCTCGTTAAGAATCATGTCCTCTTTTATTGTTATTCCTGTGTTTACATCATATATTTTGTTCCCGCGTAGAGTGTCATATTGCCCATTGTGTATGAAAATACCTATGGTGGCAAATGAACAGGTGTTGTTCAAAACCTGGACATTAGTGTTTCCGTCATCCAGATAAATGCCAATTCTTGTTCCGGTTTTACCGGTATTTGTAACCACGTTTCCAATAATTCTACTTCCACCTGTATTTTTAAAACCGCAATATATCCCTCCGCCGTCATCCAGGACCTGCATGGTGTTGGTTATATAATTATTTTCAATTAGGGTGTTTTTTTGACTGAAATGTATTCCACTATAACCTATATCCTTAATAATATTTCCTTTTATTACAATATTAGGGGAATTTACGAGTATACCAGTACTCCGCTTTGGGCTATAGACATCTGAACCTATCATGCCGACATTTTCCACTAAATTATTTTCTATTAAAAGTCCGGCAAACCCTTTATTGTGGATTCCGCGATGGATTGTGTTTTTTATTTTATTGTTGAGGATAAAACCATCTCCATCACCCAAAGAAGCACTTTCAGTTTTAAGAACAACTATCCCATTTCCTGTTTCTTCCCAAAAATCATAATACTTCATTGTCCCTGAATTTATAATGTCAGTATTTGAAACAGTGAATTTGTTGGAATTCTTAAGAAATACTCCGGAATGCACTGGGTTATGTATTTCCAGATTATCAATAACAATATTCTCTTTATTATTTACATAGAATCCATATAGGTGCTTGCTCCCCTCAATTTTGTGGCTTGATGGATGCGAACTGTCAGGCATCCAGACATAGAGTTTATTTGAAGAATCATCATAATACCATTCTCCTGCTTTATCCAGCATCCAGAGCTTATTTGCCAGATAGTACTTCTTGCCACTCGCCATCGCATAATTTGTGCAGCAATGTTCCCACCCTTCAAAGGTTATCTTATTCCCTGTGTAATCAATAACCCTGGTTTCATCCACTCTCCACGCTCTACCCAAAAGGAATATGTCCGCCCCAACAACCTGACTTTCGCTTAAACCCAAATCATTGTCTATAAGATAATTTCTCTCTAATGGGGGGGTGTCTCCATCTACCGTTAAATATCCATTATTTGGATGATGCGCCAGTGTCATGAATTCACCATCCAGAAAAACCTGGTAAACATTATAATCAACATTTGCCACATAAATATTTCCACTGTGGACACTCCAGCCGGTTATAGTTTCAGCCAGATTGATTACTGGTTTTGGGCCGGTTCCATAACTACTATATGTTATCGGATTTTCTTTTGTACCAGAACTCGAAACAGTTATCTGCTCGCGCCATGTTTCTCCTCTTTTGAAAAGGATTGAATTTCCTGGCTGGAAGTTAAAACTATTCACCTTAGTAATCGTTCCCCATGCCTCTTGGTCACTCAAACCTGAAGCAGCATCAGTCCCACCAGTGGCATCCACATAATAAACATCTGCCGGGACTGAATTTATGGATACAAACAGAAACAATCCTGTCCACATCAAAAACATTCCCAATCTTCTCATCATCTTGTAATTCGCCTTTCTCTTTTTAACGCTATTTTATCAGTTCAACCCCGCGTCAACCACCTCTTGAACATCCGTGGCGTTGAGGCTCCCGGATGAGGTGAGTCGACCAAAGGAACTTCCCCTTTAGACGCTCGTAGAACTTTTGACTACAGCAGCATAAGGTGGTTTGAAGCCTGTACCTGCATACCGGCTCCGAAGGGCCCGCCTTCATCATTTATACAGCTTATCTGCGGCGCAATAGGTACTTGGTTTCCAAGAAAAGTTTAACAAAATCCGAAATAGGGTGTCAATGATTAAAAACGGGGCGGTTTAGGCTGTATTTAGACCGATAAAAAAGCTAACCTGGTGTCAAGCAAGGAGTTTCTCGCAGCCGGCTGCAACTTTGGATTAAAAACACCCTTCTCGTAGGCTGTCGGGATAGTTCTCCCCTATCAACTTATTTTTTCTTC
>DAOVYW010000035.1 GCA_030635415.1 Candidatus Firestoneibacteriota bacterium | reverse complement strand
GTGAAACCCGAGACAACGGGAGTGAAACCCGAGACAACGGGAGTGAAACCCGAGACAACGGGAGTGAAACCCGAGACAACGGGGGTGAGACCTGAGATCCCGAAGGTTGAAGTAGCGACACCGGTTCCGGTGGTTACACCAAAGCCGGCGAAGATATTTTTCGCGGAGAAACCTGCTGTGCCGATCCCTCCCACACCGGTTTTTACGCCTAGTCCGGCGCCGACTCCGGAGGGAGGAGGAGTGCTGCGCAAAATCGCGTTTACTTCCAATCGGGCGAACGGCCGGCATTACCAACTCTATATAATGGACGCCAACGGAAATCAGGTGGAACGGCTTATCGAATCCGATGCTTTTGACCGCGACCCCCATTTTTCCTATGACGGCACCCGTATCGCCTTTACGTCCAACCGGACCGGAACTTACCAGATTTATGTATTGGATCTTGCCACCCGGGCAGTAAAGCGCCTTACTAAGGGAAAGGATGATAAAACCAATCCTTTTTGGAGTCCGGGAGACCAGAAACTTGTGTATACGTTGCATAAACACGGATTATCGGAGCTTGGGATTATGAATGCGGACGGCAGTAATATCCAGCAACTCACCAATCATGCGGGGGAAAGTCATGGATACGGTTTTTCTCCGGACGGCAACGCGATTTCCTTTGAATCCACGATGAACAATAAAAATGAGATTTTCATACTGGATCTTTTCACTATGAAGACCAGGAGTTTGGTGGACGTTGACGAATATACCTTTGTCGGAGACCCGGTTTTTTCTCCCGATGGAAAAACACTGGTTTTTTCCTCGAACTCTCTACGCCAAACCACACGGCAGCTTTATATTTATGATCTGAACAGGCAAAACTATTACCGGATTACCAAAGATTCCATGTACAAAGATGATCCTATTTTTTCTCCGGACGGGACCAAGATAGCGTACATAGCAAAATGGGAAAATGCCTGGAATATTTTTATTATGGATGCCGACGGCACCAATGCGTGCAATTTGACAAGTAATTATTTTGATAATAAGGTACCCAGTTGGCGTTGATTTTTTTAAATGAGAGGGACGCATATGGAATGCCGTAAAGAAAAGAACATGAAAGCCTGCAATTGTACCTATCCATGCTCCCGCCGGGGTATTTGCTGTGAATGTGTAGCCTACCACCGCCGGCTGGGTGAATTGCCGGCCTGCTATTTTGATGAGGCCACAGAACGCACCTATGACCGTTCTGTGGAGGCGTATTTACAATCCCGCAGAGGTCTTTAGGTTTTTAGCCGGATTATTGCCGGAAACCGGCGTTTTGGGCGCGCTTCCGGTATTTTTGAGCGTCCGCAGTTTTACCCATCTTTCCGTACAATTCCCCAAGATGTCCAAATGCTTTTCCCGTTTCCGGATGCCGGGGGCCCAGTGCTTTTTCATTTATGGAGAGGGCGTGCAGGTAAAGCGATTCGGCTTTGGCGTATTGCGCCCGAGAAGTATAAATATAAGCCAGTTCCTGGAGGACGGTCGCTACATTGGGATGCTGGGGTCCCAATTCATTTTCATTTATTTTCAGAGCGCGCTGCAAGAGCGGCTCCGCCTTGGCATATTGCTGTTGCGTGCTGTAAAACACGGATAGATTTTTAAGCGCGTCCGCTACATCCAGGTGATTCCGGCCAAAAGCTTTTTCGCATATTTTCAGGGCGCGCTTGAAAAGGGGCTCAGCTTTGGCATATTGTGCCTGGGAATTATAAAGCGCGGCCAGATTATTAAGTGAAGAAGCCACTTCCGGAGCATTCGGGCCAAGGCTTTTTTGGCGTATTTCCAAGGCGCGCTGGTAAAGCGGCTCGGCCTGGGCGTATTGCTTCTGCAAAGCATGGACCGAGGCCAAGTTGTTAAGTGTGGTGGCTATCTTGGGATGATATGGGTTTAATTTTGTTTCACAAATAGCCAGGGCGCGCTTGAAAAGGGGCTCGGCTTGGGCGTATTGTGCCTGGGAATTGTAGATCGCGGCCAGGTTGTTGAGCGTGGCAGCTACTTCAATATCTTCCGCGCCCAGAACTTTTTTCCGTATGGCCAGGCAGCTCTGGTAAAGAGATGTGGCCTGGGAATATTGTCCCAGGGAGGTATAGACAGCGGCTAGATTACTTAGCGCGGTCGCCACCTCCGGATGCTCCTTCCCCCAAGTTTTTTCCTGGATGGTCAAGATGCGCTGGTAAAGGGGCTCAGCTTGTGCGAACAAATTCAGAGAAGAAAAAAGCGCGGACGAAATTTTGAGTACCTCCAATAACTTGGGATGTTCCGGACCGTATTTTTTTTCCGCCGCTTGTAAGGTTGTTTGGGTCAGTACAACGGCTTCTTGAATTTCCCCTTTTTCAAAGAGGTCGCTGACCTGGTCTTGCAGAGATTTCCCGCAACCGGTTACTGTCATGAATATGGCCAGTAATAAAATTAATCGGGTTTTAATCATTTTATCCCCCTTAACAGTTGTTAACCAAAGCATATCAAAGCCTAAATCAATGCGTCAATAAGAAAATGGGTTTTTCCCATATCCGCAGGGAACGGTTGCGACTGTTACCTGCACCAGGCATGTTTTTTCATTTGACAGGGTTTGCAAGAGTGGGTATTATTTCATCTTGCAGGCTGTGAGAAAGATTTCACCGCCTGCTTTGTTGTTTTCTAGGAGGTTTTACCCGGCATGGGAGGAAGCACAGCGGTTGGCGGTCATAAACGGGGGATGTTTTCGTCGAACTTTGGATTTTTACTGGCAGCCATTGGTTCGGCTGTTGGTTTAGGTAATATTTGGCGTTTTTCGTACATGGCCTATACTAATGGCGGCGGAGCTTTTTTAATTCCTTATGTGATAGCACTTTTAACCGCGGGCATACCGCTTTTGATCCTGGAATACGGGCTGGGACATCGCGAAAAGGCCTCCGCGCCCCTGGCTTTTGCCAAGCTCAACCCTCGTACCGAATGGCTGGGGTGGTGGATGCCGCTTTTTGTCATGTTCGGGATAATGTTCTATTACCAGGTGATAATCGGCTGGTGCGCCAATTTCGCGGTGTTTTCTTTAGACCTGCGCTGGGGAGCGGATACACAGGAGTTTTTTCTCGAAAAATTTCTGGGGTTGACCGCCTCGCCGGGGGAGTTGGGAGGAGTCCGGCCTCTGATTGCGGTAGCTACGGGCCTGATGTGGATGGTAACCTGGTTTATTACTTTCCAGGAGGTACACCGTGGAATCGAAAGGGCTTGCAAGATTTTCATGCCCTTGCTCCTGCTTACAACACTGATTTTGGTCGGGTGGGGCATGACGCTGCCCGGGGCCTGGGAGGGCATAAGATACTATTTAATGCCGAACTGGGGAAAGCTGCTTGATTTAAAAGTATGGATGGCAGCTTACGGCCAGATTTTCTTCACGCTTTCCATCAGCTTTGGGATAATGATAGCCTATGCCAGCTATCTGCCGCGTAAAGTGGATCTGGTCCAGAACGCGATTATAACCAGTTTGACCAACTGTATTTATTCCTTTATTGTGGGGTTTGCCGTTTTTGCCGTGCTGGGATACCTGGCAATGGCCAAAGGTCTGCCAGTGGACCAGGTAATCAAGGCCGGTCCAACCCTGGCCTTTGTAGTCTTTCCGGAAGCTATTTCCAAGCTCCCCTTTTTCAGAGAGCTTTTCGGAGTGCTCTTTTTTTCGGCTTTAGTCATTGCCGGGTTGTCTTCCGGGGTCTCGATCATTGAAGCCTTTACCAGTGCGGTGATGGATAAATTCAAAGTCTCCCGCAAGCTGATAGTCACCCTGCTCTGCGTGACCGGTTATCTGGGGTCCATGATTTTTATGACCGGCGGGGGATTGTATTGGCTGGATATTGTGGATCATTTTTTAAACCAATATGGGCTGGTGCTGGCCGGCCTGCTGCAATGCGTATTTGTGGGTTATATCCTCAAAGCCGGGGTTTTGCGCAAGTATATAAATGAGCATACCAGGCGCCGGCTGAATAAAGGCTGGGACTATATGATAAAATACCTGACACCTTTAATCCTGTTGGTAATGCTGGTGCGTTCCTTTGCCGGAGAATTGCTCAAAGGCTATGAAGGCTATTCCACTATGGCGCTGCTGGGTATCGGGGTCAGTTGGCTGCTCGCTACTTTAACGGCTGCCGTGGTTCTTTCCATTTATCCTTGGGAACCTTCCCGGCTCCGGGCCGACCATGTGCCGGAATCGGATGAGCTTTTCCGTTGAGCCGGAAGGTTAAGTAATCCTATGGCGATTAAAGATTTGTTTGCCAAGCTGTTCAAATTCCATTGGCCGGACCGGGGCGGACTTCCGCATGGCCTGACGCCCTCGCAGCGCCTGGTACTCTCATTTTCAATAATTGTTTTCAGCGGAACCTTGCTGCTCATGCTGCCCTGGTCAATACCCAGCGGCCAGAGCATCAGCCTGGTAGATGCCTTGTTTACCGCTACCTCGGCGGTCTGCGTGACAGGCCTAATTGTCCGGGATACGGCCACAGCCTTTACGCCTTTTGGCCAAGTTATCATTATCCTGTTAGTCAAGCTGGGCGGCCTGGGATACATGATTCTGGCTACTTCGGCCGCAATCCTGATTGGAAGGCGTATCGGGATCAATGATAGGAATACCATCAAACAAGCTATGAATCTGGATACGACCGAGGGCATGGGGCGTTTTGTGCGTAATGTTCTGTTGTTTACGTTAGGCGCCGAACTGCTCGGAGCCGCAGTGATTACGCTGGCCTATGGAGGAGAGTATGCGCCTGGCCGGGCCATGGTTTTAGGTCTATTTCATGCGGTGTCCGGATTTAATAATGCCGGCTTTTGTTTATTCTCCAACAACCTGATGGGAGTGGGAGGAAAACGAGCCGCCATATATACGATCATGTTTTTAGCCATTATCGGCGGCCTGGGTTTTTTTGTGCTCCAGGAATTCATGGATATTCTACGGGGAAAGCGAAAAAAAATTTCCGTACACACAAAGCTGGTGCTGATTACCACCATTGCTCTCACCGTGATGGGAGCGGCCGGGTTTTATTTTACCACCGAGTTGAATTGGGGAGAGTCATTTTTTCTCTCCTCCGTAGCGCGGACCGCCGGTTTTAATATCCAGGATACCGGCAGCCTGCCTTTTCGTTCCCTGGCTCTGCTGATTCCACTGATGTTTATCGGGGCCTCGCCCGGTGGAACCGGCGGCGGGATCAAGACTACCACCTTTGCCGTCGTAATGCTGGCTATCTGGGCATTGCTGCGCGGACGAGCGGATGTTATAGTGTTTCGCCGTCGCCTGCTGAACGAGACACTGTATAAAGCCTTAATGGTTTCTGCGGTAATGGGCGTGCTTTTATTCGGAATGACATTACTGCTGGAGTTGGTGGAGAATCGGAGCCTGGGAAGTATATTATTTGAGATGACTTCGGCACTGGGAACAGTCGGACTATCTATGGGCGATGGAGGGAAGTTAAGCCTTTCCGCCCTGTTTTCCCCGCCCGGCAAATTAGTAATCATTGCGGCAATGTTTATCGGGCGATTGGGGCCCTTAACCCTGGGTCTGGCCGCGGCCTTTCAGGCGCATCATCCGCAATTAAAGTATCCGGAAGGGAAGGTGAGTATAGGATGAGTTCGTTGAAAAAGAAAAAAAATAATAAAGCGGGTTCCAAAGAGGATCTGGATTGGTTTAAGTTTGATGACTGGCTTAAAACCGTACGGCCGCTCTCAACCCGCATGGAAAAAAAGAAGCGGCGGTCTTTCGCGGTTCTGGGAATGGGCAATTTTGGGCAGCATGTAGCCGAGGCTCTGATACGCGCCCGCATGGAGGTGCTGGCGATTGACAGTAATTCCGAGAGAGTGGAAGAGATGTCCGAAATAGTAGGCAATGCAGTTACAGCGGATGTCACGGATGCCAAAGCTTTGCGGGCCGCCGGCGTGGACAGTGTTGACACTGCGATTGTCTCGATCGGGGAGAGTATAGAAGCATCGGTTTTATCGGTCATGATCCTGAAGGAGCTCGGCGTGCCCGAAGTCATTGCCAAGGCGGCCAATCTTTTGCACGCCAAGATACTGGATAAGGTGGGCGTCACCCGGGTGGTGTTTCCGGAAAGGGAAGCAGCCATAGATCTGGTGGGAGAGTTGACAACCCGCAGCGTATTGAACTATTTTCAATTGGCCGAGGGAGTCTCGGTGGTTGAGGTGCCGGTGCCGGATGCGATTGTAGGCAAGACCCTGCGTGAGACCGAACTGCGCAACAAATTCAATGTTAATGTAATCGCGCTCAAGCACCGCCGCCTGGAACTTGACAAGGAGGGTGTGGGGCACGAAACGGCTTATTACGATGTCCTGGTTACTCCGGACCATGAGGTTTCCAAAGACGACACCCTGGTTATCGTAGGACGGGACGAGGATCTCAAAAAACTCGAGCGGTTGCAGTAAAAAACGACCCGACTTCCGCAAAAATTGTAATAGTATGATAAATGTGTTTGCCGGGTGTTTTTAAACCTCATTGCCAGCCACACAGATGTAGGGGTGTTTAATTAAACGCCCCTACACAAACGATAGACTTGCCCCATAGAGTAGTGCTTCATATAGGCGCTAAATTTCCGGGTTTTTAATATTGACGGATAAACACATTACTTGTTATTATGCTGGAGAAGTTAGAGCAGTTTGTCGCGGGTTGAATGAATATGGGTTGAGCAAGCACTTACCTCGGAGAAAAGATTAACCAGCTATTGTGTTTCCGGCTTCTTCCGCAGAACATGCGGTTCTTGGCGTAAATTCCCAGGGTCGAAAACTAAAATATTTTGCCAAAGCAGGCGCGGCAAATAATTCCTAAGCAAAGAGGTGACAAAATGAGTATTGAAATGATGTTGTACCTGATCCCCGCCGCCGGGCTGTTGGCCCTGGGCTATGCCTATTTTAAGGCCCGGCAGGTCAATCGGGCTGACGCGGGAACCGAGAAAATGATCGAGATCGGCGGGCACATCCGTGATGGTGCCATGGCCTTTCTGGGCCGCGAGTATCGGGTGCTGGCAATATTTGTTGTGGCGGTCGCGATTTTATTGGCCGTGGCCAACGGCTGTATGTCAAATTCCAGCTGGATGGTAGGACTTTCTTTTATGGTGGGCGCGGTTTGCTCGGCCCTGGCCGGATATTTCGGCATGCGCGTGGCCACCGCGGCCAACATCCGCACTACGGCCGCGGCCCGCAAGAGTTTGAACGCTGCTTTAAGCATAGCTTTCAGCGGCGGCGCGGTTATGGGCATGAGCGTGGTCGGTCTGGCTATTCTGGGGCTCGGTCTTTTGCTGCTTTTATATTCTAACCTCTGGAATTTCCAGGGGCCTGAGATCTCGATTGTGATTAATACCCTGGCAGGGTTCTCCTTTGGCGCCAGTTCTATCGCGCTTTTCGCGCGCGTGGGCGGCGGTATTTACACCAAGGCCGCGGATGTGGGAGCTGACCTGGTTGGCAAGGTCGAGGCCGGCATCCCGGAAGACGATCCCCGCAACCCCGCGACCATAGCTGATAATGTAGGGGATAATGTGGGAGACGTAGCTGGAATGGGGGCGGACTTGTTTGAATCCTACGTGGGCTCGATTATCGGGGCCATGGTTTTGGGCGCGCTATGGGTGCCGTCGATAGCCGCTGCGCCGGGCGGGGAGGCCATGAAATACAACGTGGTTTTACTGCCCTTTATTATTGCGGCCGCGGGTATTGTGCTCTCCATCATCGGCACCTTTTTTGTGCGGACCAAGGAAGGCGGCAATCCTCAAAACGCGCTTAACCTGGGAACTTTCCTGACGGCCGGCCTGATGGCGGTTCTGACCATCGTACTGATCAAGGTTATGATGCCGGATATGTTTGTCCATAAGGGCGTGACCTATCATTGGTGGGGAATTGCCCTGGCTACGGTGATAGGCTTGGTTGCCGGTCTTTTGATCGCTGCGGTAACCGAGTATTATACGGCGGAAAACCGCGGACCGGTACGAAGCATTGCTAATGCTTCCAACACCGGAAGTGCGACTAATATTATCAAGGGTCTGGCTGTGGGCATGTCCTCAACAGCCATACCATTGCTGGTAATCGCGGGGGCTATTATTTTTGCCTATCAATTTGCCGGGCTCTACGGGATTGCGATCGGAGCACTGGGCATGCTTTCCACTACCGGCATTCAACTGGCGGTCGATGCCTATGGCCCCATTGCGGATAATGCCGGCGGGATCGCGGAAATGAGCGGACTGCCCAAAGAGGTGCGGCAAAGAACAGACCGGCTGGATGCCGTGGGCAATACCACGGCCGCGATTGGCAAAGGATTCGCTATCGGCTCGGCGGCCTTAACCGCCCTGGCGATCTTCGCTGCTTTTCGTACCCAGGTAAACCTGGATGTAATAGATATTTCCGATCCGGTAGTTATGGCCGGGCTGTTTATCGGCGGCATGATGCCGTTTCTTTTCAGCTCTTACGCCATGAATGCCGTGGGCCGCGCGGCCCAGGCTATGATAGAGGAAGTGCGGCGTCAATTCCGCGAGATTCCCGGACTGATGCAAGGAAAAGCCCAGGCGGAATATGCCCGTTGCGTGGATATCTCCACCACGGCCGCCATTCGTGAGATGGTGATGCCCGGACTGCTGGCAGTATGCGTGCCGGTGATTGTCGGGTTCATCAGCTTAAAGGCGCTGGGAGGACTCCTGGCCGGAGTCACGGTATCAGGCGTGCTCATGGCCCTGTTTATGGCCAATGCCGGCGGAGCCTGGGATAATGCTAAGAAGTATATAGAAGGCGGCGCTCATGGCGGCAAAGGCTCGGACGCGCACAAAGCGGCCGTGGTAGGAGACACAGTAGGGGATCCCTTTAAAGATACAGCCGGCCCGTCCCTGAATATTTTAATCAAACTGATGAGCGTGGTCTCCCTGGTTTTGGCGCCGGTGTTGCTGAAGTGGGGGAACCTGCTGTTTAGATAAACAGAGATTTTGCCGGCAGTTTACTTTAACGGTTGGCGGCTAAGCCAAAACCATCTGTCTGGCCGCCTCAGGAAAAGGAATCCAGCCGGTTGCAGTTCACCATCCGGGACAGGCAGGCCTGGCCGGTATCCATGAATCCAAATTTCAAAGCTTTTTCCGGACCCCGGTTTTCACCGGGGGTCCGGAAAAATACAAAAAACAGACTAAAGGCTTAAGCTCCCAGGAGATATCCTGGCCGTGCCTTTTTGATTGTTGTATTAGAACGATAACTGACCTGGCCGACAGGAGTGATTTTTCTCTTTCAAGATAAGGTATCCCGCTTAGTCCGCAACCATCTGTAATTACATCATCTATCACCAGCCACAGAACATAAAACGTCTTTTACGGTCAATAATATTAAGAAAAGCCAGAGCAAATATTTTGGGAATATAATGCAAATATTTTTGTTGTATTATTATATGTATTGTGATAACATTTCTTTGGCACAGTTGTTCTAATTAGAAGGAACAAAATTAAGATAGTCCCCAAGGAAGCTGGAGAGAGTATGCGCCGGAAAGCAAAGTATTTTATAAGTACGGGGATCAAAAGGCTTAAGAAATTCATTTAATTAGGACTGGGATTATGAAACCAATTTCCAAATTTTCGAAAGCACTTGGTTTTCTGATAATTATTATCAGTATACTTATCTTTTCATGTGAAAAGAGTTTTGGTATATTCGACAATGATCAAGCCAGTCTTTCCGGGAATATTTCGCATGATTATGCGGGTACCGCACGCTTAATAGCCTTAGGAGATGCGGTTGCGGCTTCTCCCTCCGGAACAGATGCGATATATGCTAATCCCGCCGGATTGGCGCTAATCAACAAGTACCAGGTAGGATTTTTATTTTCCAATCTGTTGGAAAACACTTACTACAATTTCATGGGGTATGTTCATCCATTACGCGTCAAGGGAAGCATCGGTTTCGGCTGGGCACGATTAAATTCATCGGGTTTTGAAATCCGGGATAGTCTGAATGCTGTTTCAGGAACATTTGACGATTCTCAAAATGTTTTTTACCTGGGCTATGGTTCCGCTTTTGGAAAGCATTTGAATATTGGAGCGAATGTAAAAATTTATAGTCATGAAATTTATAGAGTTCGGGACATCGGCGCGGGCTTGGATCTGGGTCTCCAATATTGGTTATATGAAAACTTGACACTCGGTATGAATTTTAAAGATATAATATCCATACCACTACAATCCGAGGAAAGCGGAGAAAAGCTCCCCTTTATCATTAAAACGGCTATGACCTGGGAGCCTAAAACCGCATACGCTTGGATAAGGAATTTCCAGTTGCATGTTGGGTTTGACGTAATGGATATTTGGGGAAACCAAGGAGGAGTAGTTAGTTATCCGGAGGGTTGGAAAATTGGAGGAGAATACGATTTTTACCAGATATTAAAGTTGAGAGGCGGGCTGCAGTACCATGGTTTTTCCGCGGGATTGGGAATTAGCGTTTTAAATACCTCGCTGGATTATGCTTATGATTTCCGGAATTTGAGCGGCTTACATTGGGTCTCGTTAACCATGGATTTGGGTAAGCATATTGATCGGGCGCTGATTAATAAATATTACCACCAAGCACAAAAAGCATATCAAAGAGGCGAATATAAAAACGCGATCCAATTATGGGAGCGCGTTACCTCGCTGGATCCGAAAGATTTCGCGGCGAAACAGTACTTGAAAAAGACGCGGGAAAAACTTCAAACCGAGCTGGAACACATTAAGGAAGAGGCGGATAATTATTCGCAGGACGGAGACCACGATTCCGCCATGACCGTACTGGAAGAAGGACTGGCATTGGATCCGGATGATGCTAAAATAAAGATTAAAATAACCAAGGTTAAGTCGCTCCAGGCGGCGAGAGCCCGGCAACAGATACAGGATAACATAGCCAACCATATAGCGCAGGCGGAAAAATATTATCGAAAAAAAGATCTCTTAAAAGCTTTAGAAGAATGGGAAATGGTTTTAGCGCTGGATCAAAACCATATATTAGCGCTTGAAAAAGCGCAAGCGATTAAGGCGGAAATGACCCTAAAAATCGATTATCATTTTTTCCAGGGCATACAACATTTCAATCAGAAAGTGTATAATGCGGCATTCAAGCATTTTCAGACGGTTTTGAAAATCGATCCCGATTATCATTTGGCCAATTTTTATCTGCATAAAACTAAAAAAATATTATCCAAACGTTTGAACAATAAATATTTCGCGGGCCGTAAATGGATGCAAAAGAGAAATTATGGAAAAGCCCAGGCGTGTTTCAAGGTTGTTTTGGAAATTGCGCCGGAATATAAAGATGCCCGGTTACTGAGCCAACAGATGGAAATAAAATTAGGGGAAATAGCGAAAGCGCTTCCGCGATATGAAAAAGCCCGGAAATATCTTAATCAAAGAAAGCTCTTGGATGCCCTGAATGTTTTAAATCCCTTAATCAAGAAGAATATCTATGATGATAAGATTTTGAAGTTGAATAAGCGTGTTCAAAAAGCCCGGGATGCGGCAACCCGTCAGTATCAGGCCGGAATCGAATATTATCGGACAAAAAAGATCGAATTATCCATCAATAGCTTCCGCAAAAGCTTAAAATTGGATCAGCAAAGCGGTGCCGAAGATATCCTGGTCGAAGTCTATACCAGCAAAGGGATTCTGGCCTATCGCAACAATGACCTGCCCAAGGCGATTTCGGCCTGGCAGGAAGCATTGGCAATGCAAGGCAATCGGCCCATGGTGAAAAAATATATAAAAAGAGCTAAAAACAAAATGAGGTTTTTAAAACAATTATTCGGTGAGTAATGAGACGTGAAAATTATTCCGCGAACAGGGTGGCAAAGATGATGAAAAAGCAGAATATTTTGATAGGGGTCTTTCTTTTCATTCTGAATATACCCGGGGCCGGGGCGGAGCAGGTTTCGCTATCTGCCGGGCAAGCGATGGAATGGCAGAGCCTGGCCGGCGGCGCGGGAGTATCCAGCAATTTTATTTATTGTATCGCTGTTGATGAAGAAAAAGTATGTATTGGAACGGATAAAGGCTTGAATATATATAATAAACAGAGCGGCAAGGTTACCGTATTTACCCGGCAGGATGGTTTGCCGCATGAGCGAATTCTGAGTCTGCTATGCGATGATCAGCAGACCTGGATCGGTACCGAACGCGGATTAGCGTTGCTGAGGCACGATAAGCTTGAAATTATAGATACCGGCGGAGTTTTGAAAGATTTAAAGATTAAGACCATTATCAAAAAAACCCCCGGCATTTTTCTGGGCACCAATAAAGGGCTCTTTCAATACTGTTACCGAACGCGATCCGTGACCTCGCTGGCGGCCATGAAGGGCCGGGATATTTCCGGACTCAGAAGCAATGAACAGGAGTTACTGATAAATTTAGAAAATGGCAGGATAGCTAAATACAATTTGGACACGGCTAAGGTGGAAAAAATAAAACCCGAACACAATCCACTGGGCCATAAAGTCATGGCCATAGGGAGCAGTGGAGATTATTACTGGTTTGCCACGGATGGCAGCGGGTTACTGGGATATCATAAAATAAAAAAAGAATGGAGCACATTAGCCCGAAAACGGGGGGTCGATAGATTTTTATCGGTTTTGGCGGAAGATGGAAAAATAATTTGGTTCGGTACTTTTTATGGGCTGTTTGGTTATGACTATCTGGAAAAGGAGTGGTTTTCCGTAAAGAATGAAATATTCATGCAGTATGATATTTCCGCCTTAGCTGTAGACGGTGAATATCTCTGGGTGGGCACCGTTGGCGGGGGAGTGATTTACAGCAAAAAAAAGAGACCGTATATCAGAGCGTTTTTGCCGGAAAGGTATTTTATGGCTGAAAAAGTCCTGATCCATGGAATTGTTCGCGGAAAAGGAGAGCTGACGACCAAAATAGAGTATTGCAATGAGGTTTATCCGGACATTTGGTTGACTCAGCACGCGCTCATAACGAATAGCGGAGGCCGCTTTCAAGCTGGAATCGATTTCACTAAGCTGCCGGATGATTTGTACCAGTTTAAAATCACGGTTTGGGACGCGGATCGGAATTTAAACCAGGAGCTTTTCACGTTGGTTAAGCAAACCGCACCCTTGGAGCTAAGCGTTAATCTTAATATTTTAAGGACCGGCCGGAATATTATCGAGGGGGAATATGAAAATTCGACCATTGAGAAAATTATTTTGCAACCCGGAGAAAAGGAAGCGGTCTTAAACAAAAACCAACGGACATTTTCCGGAGAAGTTAACCTGTTACTGGAAGATGATCTGATTAAAGCCGAGGCGGTCGATATTTCGGGGCGCTCAAAAATATTTGCTTATAAAATTAAGGTTAACCCCCTTCCCCAATTAAGCATTATAGCGCGGGAAACGGTCTTTAACCCCGGATTTGACGAGGTTGGTTTTGCCATAAAGCATAAATTTATCTGGGAAGTGGATTATTGGGAATTAGAGATACTTTCCGAGGAGGAAGTTTTAGTCAGAAAATATACCGCCTCCCATGATTTGCCCGCGAACTTAACCTGGGACGGACGAGATGAATCGGGCGAAACGGTGGAAGGTGGCAGATTGTGGTATTATGCCCTTAAAGTAAAGGAAAAAGACGGATATGAAATAACGACACCCCGGCAAGCCGTGCGTTCAAATTTATTAGTGGAAAAACAAAAGAAAGGATTAGTTATTAAATTAAGCAATAATTTTTTATTTGATTTGGGCAAAGCGGAAATAAAGGAGCAATATCTTCAGTTATTTCAGGAGGTTTCTGAAATAATTAAGAAATATCCGGGGAGTATGATTTTAATCGAAGGTCATACGGATAGTATTCCCATCAAAACTTACAAATATCCCTCTAATCAACAATTATCCGAGGCGCGGGCGCTGAATGTGGCCCAGTATTTAATCCGGACTTTCGCGCTTGACGAAAAAAGGATAACCCCGATAGGTTACGGGGCCAGCCGGCCTTTGGCTTCCAATAAAACCAAAAAAGGCCGGAGTAAAAACCGAAGAGTGGAAATTGTAATTTTAGAGAAATAAGCTTCCGGCTCCGCCCTTGGTTTCAATTTCGTGGTTGCATTTTGCAAGGAATTCTTTCTTTTTTGCGCAATTTTTTGCAAATTATAACATGCCATTTTTACTATTTCTTCAATATTTACCGCTTTTTGTGTTTTTCAGGATCGACTAGCTATAATCTTTTGAGTTGCAGAAATATCCGTCTGCATTCCTTAAGAATTTCAGCAGGGGAAAAGAAGTTTAAAGCAATTTTGGGAAGAACGAGCTTCAAATAACACATAAATCCAGTATGGGGGTATCGATATCGCTCCACGAATACAATTCTAATTACAGTATCAACTTTTTTATGCATACAGCTCCCTTTAATTGTTGCTCGAAGAGAACGATCCTTAGTTAACCTGGCTTCTTTAAATCCCCTAATTCGGCTATATCCCAATTTTTTAATGGATTTACTTAGAGAGGAGAGCAAAAGGCCATTTCTCAATTTGAATGGAAAATATATTTCTGCCTGCAAATATTTACCTTGATACAATCGCAGATCGTGCAATTTTGCCGGTTTGAGACTTACAATTAATCCTTTTTCCGGGGTAGGGACAACTGGTCCTTTTGTAGTTAAAACTCCGGTTTTTTCTCCCGCCCTTGTTTCTTTTTCTGCAATTTTGAAAACGCTACTGATAGCTGAAAAAAGACTTGAAGAGAGTGCGGCATATGGATCCTCGGTTCTATTCATATTTCATTACCCCTTCCGAACTATTAATTAGAGTATTGGCAAACGTTTGCGCATCACCTGCCGGTTGTACAAGTTCAGCTTAAT
>DAOVYW010000132.1 GCA_030635415.1 Candidatus Firestoneibacteriota bacterium | reverse complement strand
GCTGATGCCTATATTCAATTGGAGAATAAAACCGAGGCGGCCAAGACCTTTGAGAAGATGCGTCCGCTGCGACCCAAGAACGGGGTTTACCGCTTGACGGCCTTGGCGAAATTGGGCGCGTTGTATGAAGAGACCCAGCAGTGGGGCCCGGCTTACGTGGTTTACCAGGATTTAGCCGCTTCCGGAGGCAAGCCCGAGTGGACCCAGGCCGCAAAGAGCCGCCTAGCGATCATAAAAATTGAGCACCAAGCCGCGGTAAACGAATTTTTAGCGAAAAAGACAGGCGCAGGTTCGAAAAAAACTAAGCCGGCTAAGAAGAAAACGGATAAGAAAAAGAAGAAATAACCTCGTGGTAGCCCGGCTTAATGACGGGGTAATATTGCTCGTTATGGCATCACCGGCAGTTGCAGGGGCGTTTAATTAAACACCCCTGCGTCCCGGGGTGGCATGGAATATTAACCAACGGAAAAGCGAATGGTTAATATATTACAAGACCGGAGATAAGATATACCGTAAAAAACTTTAGGAGGGTAAAAAATGGATCTTGGTAATCTTGATTATATCCATATATTTCGGAGCAGTTTTACATTGATAATTTTGTTATTTTGTTCGCTGCTGGCCGTGACTTTTGCGGTGGAACGATTTCTCTTTTATCGCCGGGCCAGGGGAGATTCCACCCGCTTTCTTTCCAAGATAAAAATGTCTCTGGAAAATGATGATTACCAGGGAGCCATCTCGCTTTGTGAACGCGACCGCAGCCCGGTAGCCGCAGTACTGCGCGTGGGTTTGATAAATCACGAACTGCCATATCATCAAGTGGAAGAATTGATGACCGCGGTAAGGGAAGAGGAGCGGGTGAAACTGGAAAGGTACCTGGGAGTATTGGGGACTTTGGGCAATGCGGCGCCCTTTATCGGATTGTTCGGAACCGTGGTGGGAATTATCAAGGCATTTAGTGATCTGGCTGCTTCTGGATCCGGCGGGCCCACCGTAGTGGCTGCCGGTATTGCCGAGGCGCTGGTCGCCACTGCCGGAGGATTGGCCGTAGCTATTCCCTGCGTTATGATCTTTAATTTTTTTATGCGGAAAGTAAAGACCATGTCAGTTGAAATGGAAGCGGTATCCACACGCTATTTGGTAATGCTGGAGGTCAAGAAAGAAGAAGCCAGCGGCAGCCGAAAACGATAAGGAAAGCCAGGATAAAAGTCCGGAGTTAAGAGTGGTTTAGGAGGTAAAAGCTGATGGGAATGGCGTCAGGTGGAGAAGATGCAATTACCGAAATCAATGTAACACCCTTGGTGGATGTATGCCTGGTGTTGGTAATTATTTTTATGGTAACCGCGCCCATGGTCATGCAGGCCGGAATTATTGTGGCCAGCAGCCGGGTCGACGCCGCGGAAGGACGGGTTTCACAGAATGAGTCCGTGTCCGTGAGGCTTACAACTGAAGGTATTTATTTAAACAACAAACCGGTAACCATGCAATCACTTCCCGCTTTGATGACCGCGAAACTAAAGGTTAACAAGAAAAAAATAGTTACCATTACCTCGGACGAGGATGTCAAGCATGGGATAATGGTTGAGGTGTTGGATATTTCCAAGCAAAGCGGGGCCGAGGGACTTTCTATTATGCGTCCTCCGGTTAAGGGTAAGATGGATAAAAAGCGGCGTAAAAAAGGGCGCCGACGATAGGGAGGAATACGCTATGGGTGCCAGCGGCAGTGCTGAAGAACCGATCACAGCTATTAATGTAACCCCTTTAGTGGATGTATGCCTGGTGCTGGTTATAATTTTCATGGTGACAGCTCCCCTTTTCAGTCAGCCGATTATGGAGGTGGAACTTCCTAAAGCCATTACGGATGAAGGTGAAGCGTCCGAAAATATTACTATTACCATTAATCCGGACGGGAAATTGGCGGTTAACGCCAAGGAGGTTACGTTTGAGGAGCTTAAACCCGAGTTGACTCTGAAATTACAGGAAAGCGTTGAAAAGTTTGTAATTATCCGGGCTGATAAACTGACCAATCACGGCATTGTTTTAAAGGCTTTGGATCTGGCCAAGGAACTGGGCGCAAAAAAAATGGTGTTCGCCACGGAGCATAAAAAGTAGGTAATATATTCAGGTTTTTTAAATTTGAAGTAATACCTCAACTATGGTTGGCAGTTGTAGGGGCGTTTAATTAAACACCCCTACACACCGGGTGGTAAGTAAAATGACATGGTTACCTGGATATATTATTATCAAAGTATAAGGAAGCATGAATTTATGAGCAGGATACGGGTGGTTATCGAAGAAGATCTGAAATTTGCGGAAGACTATGATTTTTCCGGTCTGGCCAAAGGCGGGGCTTTATCGATTATAATACATACCGGTATTATGTTTCTCGCCTTAATGGTATCACAACATCAGGAAAAAAGTGAGATCGAATTGACCGAGATTACCCTGGTGGACCAGATTATACCCATGCCCGAGCCACAGGCACCGCCGCCGCCCATGGCGCCGCCGCCGGAACAGAAAAATGTATGGGATTTTTTAAAACAGGTGATGCCTATAAAGGCTGACGATGTGCTTACCCAAAAATTACCTTTGGAACTGCCGAAAAAGATGGCGGCCTTGGCAGCACCGGGCATTCCCGATGCATTAAAACTCGGGCAGAAAAAGGATATGAATAAGCCGGCAATGATTGGAAAACCTTTGGATCTGGTAGGACGGAAGGCGGTTAAAGGGCCGGCGGCAATGAATATCAATCCATTAAAGATGGGTAAAAAGAAGGATTCCCTGGCATTGGGTTCGTCCAGTCTTCCCTCCGGGATCAGGCTCGGAAAAAAAAGCGGTTGGCTCCCGGGAAAACAGGCGCCGATCGTCAATGCCCAGAGGTTTGCGCGGCGGGCAAATCTTAAAGCCCGGGGAGGGGCTTTGGCTGACATGCCGACGATTAAAAAGCCGGTGGCCAAAAAAAAGCGGGGGGATTTTTCCACGGCTAATTTGACGATTAAGCGTCAAGGCAATACTTTCCAGATTTTCGGACCGCTGAAGGATCGCCGTATATTGGAGAAATATCTTCCTAAATATCCACGTTGGGCCGAGGAGCAGGGACTGGAATGCACTGTTTCCCTCCATTTTTTTGTTTATCCCAACGGGCAGGTTAAAACTAATTTATATGTTGAGCAAAGTTCCGGCTACTCAGAAATGGACAAGCTTGCGATTAAAGCATTGCAAGCGTTCAGATTTGCGCCTCTGGGAAGCAGTGGACGGCAAGAAGAGCAGGAAGGCGTAATAATCTTCTATTTCCGCCTGTCGAGGTGAAAGCATGATCAAACACAGAGAAGTATTTATGGCAATATTAGTATGCGGGGTACTGGGTTTAACCGTGCCATTATTGGCGGCCAAAAACCAGCCGGCCGAAGCTTCGGGAAAACCGGACGCGGCTGGTGAATCCGGACAACAAGAGGTGGTTATTCGGGGCGTCCACCGGTTAAAGGTCAAGGTTGAGAAACCTGATCCGGATATTTCTTTCGATGTCGACGAGATAGCGGTTCCTTATGTTAAGACCGAGGATTCCGTTTTGGATGTTTCGCCGACCGCGATGTCTCATCCATCCGTATCCATTGTGAGTAAGCTGAACAGTACGCAGGCGGCTTCGCCTTTTATTCAGTTGTTTCAGCATTCGCCGATCCTGACTCTTCGTCCCCGCTATACCAGTAAAGTTAAAATCGCCAAATGGCGTTTGCGGATTACGGATAGTTTTGGCAATGTTTTTAAGGATTTTTCAGGCAGGAATACGCTTCCCAAGAAAATCAGCTGGGACGGAATAGGAAAAGATAATAAAATGCTTAGTGTGGGTATCTCCTATTCCTATATTTTTGCCATTATAGACGTGGCTTCCAACCCTACCAGCCAGATGGGTAAACCGATTATTCTGGAGTCCTTGCTTTATGAGCAGGGTGGTATAACCGTAGCGCAAATAGTCTACAAGGTTGTACTGGAAAGAAAAGGACGTAAGACCATTATTACCAAGAAAGGCGAGCTATATTTGCGGGAGGTTGCGGATCTGCTGACGTTTAAGCAGAAGTATCCCCTGGTAATTGAGTCCTATGCCAAAGATATTGATGCCGCAAAAACCAAAGGAGAAATAATTCAGGAATATTTTCAAGAGAGACTGTTGCTTTCCAAGCAAAAGTTCAAGCTGGTGGCGCAAAAATCCCGAATTGAGAGAGTGGTCTTTAAAATTCGTTGAGCTAATTGAATTGGCATTATCGGGCCGGCATAGAAGCCGGCCCTTACAAATAATTAAAGTCTTCGGGGCGGGGTGAGAGTCCCCACCGGCGGTGAAAGCCCGCGAGTTCCCGGCTGGCATATTATTCGGGAATTGATCCGGTGTAATTCCGGAGCCGACCGTTAAAGTCGGGAAGGGAGAAGGCGTTTTTGATTATAACCCCGAAGCTGTAGCTGCGGGGTTTTTTTATGTGGACGGCACAAGACAAAACATATATGGCCAGGGCTTTGGATCTGGCCCGAAAAGGGTATGGCCGGACCTGGCCTAATCCCATGGTCGGGGCCGTGGTGGTTCAAAAAGGAGTAAAGGTAGTGGGCGCGGGCCGGCACTATCGGCCCGGCGGACCGCATGCCGAGATCCATGCTTTGAAGCAGGCCGGACATCGGGCGCATGGAGCAGCCCTTTATGTTAACCTGGAGCCGTGCGCGCATCAGGGCCGGACGCCTCCCTGCGTACAGGCTATTGTACAAGCTGGAATTAAAAGGGTAGTGGCGGCTATGAAAGATCCGAATCCGGAAGTTTCCGGCCGTGGGTTTCGCCGGCTGCGCCGGGCCGGAATTAAGGTGGAAGTCGGACTATTAGCCGGGGAAGCCGGACGATTAAACGAGGTGTTCATTAAACGGATTACCACTGGGTGTCCTTTTGTGGTTTGTAAAGCGGCACTCTCCCTGGATGGGAAGATAGCCTGTGCTAGCGGAGCATCCCGCTGGATATCCGGCGGGGACGCCAGGAAGCATGCCCACCATCTGCGCGCGTTGGCGGATGCAATCATAGTAGGAGGACGCACGGCGATAAAGGATAATCCGGAGTTGAGTATCCGGCTGGCTCCCAGTGTAGCTCATCGCCGCCCGACCCGGATTATTCTCGAAGGACGCGTCAAGATACCTGCGGATCTGAAAATGTTTACAACCGCGGAAACGCAACGGGTTGTGATTGCCAGCGGCGCCCGGCGGCCGCTAGTCCGGAAGCCGGGAGATCAGGCAGAGATTTGGCATCTTCCCGGCAGGCATGGCCGGGTTGATCTGGAAGAACTCTTGCGGCGTTTAGGACAAGCCGGGGCGAATTTTGTCTTAGTGGAAGGCGGGTCCGAGGTTCATGCCGCTTTTTTAGGTCTTGATATTCCCGGCCGCCGAATTTTGGCGGACCGGATAGAATTCATCCTGGCTCCAAAATTAATCGGAGGACGTCAGGCCGCAGGGGTTATCGGCGGCCGGGGAGCGGAACATCCGGACCGCGCGGTTTTATTGAAAGATGTATCATGGAGGCCGCTAGGCCGGGATATGCTGGTAACAGCTACCCCATATAAGGAGTACTAGGAGCATGTCGGACTTTAGTCCTTCTCCCCCTTTTGGCCTGTCCTGGATGGTTTTGTCCAGGGAAAGGGGGCAGGGGGGATTTATTCATTAAAATGCCCACTTTTATTTACAAAATCCCCCTCTCTCCCCCTTTTTAAAGGGGGAAGAAAGCTTAAAACCAGTTTTTATGCCTAAGTCCGACAGGCCCTTCATATACTGTTGTAAATGAGATGACGCCGCAGGCTTTAGCCTGCGCAGGAAGGAGTTCCCCCATGTTCACCGGTCTGATTGAAGAAAAAGGGAAAATCACCCGTTTAAATTTCGGAGCGGAAATTATTTCCTTGTCTATCCTGGCGCCGGGAATATGCTCTTCTGATATAAAGCCGGGTGACTCAATAGCCGTTAGTGGTATATGTTTAACGGTTATAAAAATCAAGGACTTGGAGTTTACGGTTCAAGTCGTGCCCGAAACCATACAGAGAACCATTTTACCGGATTGGAAAGCAGGCGACCAAGTGAATCTGGAACGCTCGCTTACCCTGGGAGGCCGCCTGGATGGACATTTAGTGGCTGGTCATGTTGATGGTACGGGAACCGTAATCGCGGTTAAGCAGGAAAATGGCGCCCAACGGTTGGAATTACAGTTTCCGGAGAATTTAAGCCGTTTTATTGCTGAAAAGGGATCTGTCGCTCTTAACGGGGTTAGTTTAACCGTGGCTGAAATAATGCCCAATAATCGCTTTGCCGTTGCCCTGATTCCGTATACTCTGTCCCGGACCAATCTGGAAGGCTTGGCTCCCGGGAAGCAGGTGAATTTGGAGGTGGATTTGTTAGCCCGCTACTTGGAGCGTTTAAATACGGCGCAAATCGAAAAATCAGGATTGACGATTGAAAAGCTGGCAGAAACGGGATATCTATAATGAAAGGCATTAATATGCAGAAAATCAAGGATGCTATTACTGATATACGCAACGGACGCATGCTGATTGTGGTTGATGATGCTGATCGGGAAAATGAGGGTGATTTGCTAATGGCAGCCGCCAAAGTTACCTCTCAGAGTATCAACTTTATGGCCAGGTACGGCAGGGGCCTGATCTGTGTACCCATGACCGAGGAAAGACTCAATAAGCTGAATCTGGGGGCCATGGTGAGTGAAAACGCCGACCGGCTGGGAACGGCGTTTACAGTTTCAGTGGATGCCCGGCAAGGGATAACTACCGGAATATCGGCGCATGATCGCGCCCATACTATTAAAACTTTAATCGCCCCGCGTACCCATAGCCGGGATCTGGTAAAACCCGGGCATGTTTTTCCCCT
>DAOVYW010000210.1 GCA_030635415.1 Candidatus Firestoneibacteriota bacterium | reverse complement strand
GTGCAATATGAATATTTTAATACGGGTTAGAAATATAATTAATTATGCGTTTGTCGTCACTCTGGTTTTAGTGTTCATTTTTCATATTTATGGATTGTTTCATTTAATTTTAAATTTAGCCGAATACAGATTTGGAACTGAAGTATCTGGATGGACATATTTTTCGAAATATAACTATATTATCTCAATCTTGATTTGTTTGATCATATCCTTTTGGGGGATTGTTGGTACAAGAATTATAAAAAATCAAAATTGGATATTTTTTATTCGCTTGAGCATTATATTGATATTATTAATGAGCTTGTCCAACCAACCTTAAAAATCGAGTACTTTTTTATCGTAAAAACCCATACCCCAGGCTGCTCGACTGAATTACATATTGTTCTTCCAGCAGCATCCTTTGAGGAATTCTTTGGTTTTAACCTCTCCTAATACAGAACGGATGTCGTCCTGGGTTAAGGGTTGGTCGAAAAAGCGAAAGGAATAACAGCAGGGTGAATTTTGATGATATGCCTTCAGTAACTCGCGATGCTTATACAGCAATTGAATTATGCTGGGCGCGTAGCTTGCAACAATTTTCGCATCATAAAATAACTCGCCATAGCTTTCGCTTTCGGCGCCGTCAAGTGAAGCCAGGATATATTGCAGCAGAACAAGTTCCAGGGCTGAAGGCTCTCCAGCTTTAACTCAAGGAACCAATTTGGCATAGGTTAAGTTGCCCAGAGCATAAATAATAGTATTGTCGGCTTCAATTGCCAAATCCATTTCGCCCTCGAAAATAGATAAATGTTTTAACGGTTCTTTAGTGGTTTTTCTTTTTTTAATCAACCCCCGAATATATGCTTGCGCGTAGTTTTCGTCACCAGTGCTTAAATAACGCAGGTAAGCTGCCAGCAATTGCCGTGTATCATCTGCGGGGTAGGTTTTTAATTTTCCATAAATATAATTTAGATATTTTTCTTCCGTAATCGGGGGCCGGGGCATTTCCGGGTTTAAGGAATGTTCTGCCGGCACCTTAGTTTGCGTAACCACAACATGACTCACCCCTGAACTAGCCTTGTTCCCCAGAAGACTCCAGAGATGACAGTCTTTTTTATTATAGGGAACCAGGTAAATCGTGCATTCCCCCTGAGGAACCCCACTTTCCCAGGAGTGGTGTGCTACCTTAAGTGTATTGCTGAATTTATAGCTGGAATGGTTTTTTATGACGCCGAGCACTCTCACCGTATCCCATAAGTATTTACTGCCATTTCCCGGTGAAATAAGTCTTGTTCGCAACACGACCCTCGCTTGACCTGCTTTCTGCAAGTCGACAAAATTTAGCCACTTACTGTTTTCCCGTAGCTCCAATCTGATTTGCGGCTTGGATAATAATTCTTCCGTTGCTGCTCTTGATGAGATCTGATCCGCTTCATTTACGCAGGCTGCCTTACAACCAGGCAGCACAAGTGAAAATAAACCAATCAACAAAAATCGTATAAGCATAAGATAACCCTCCCAAGATTCAACACTAGCCCTTTTCCAAAAAGGAGAACTCAATGCCAACATTTCTCCGCAACAGAAACTAACCGTCAGATTACGGTTTCCTTTTGAGAAGTTCCAGATTATCACGCGCGGCTTGCAAATCCGGCGCCTGCTCCAGGGCCAGGGAGAAGCAGCGCCGGGCATCGGCGTAATGGGCACGTTGCATATACTGCACACCGAGATTATTATATGCCGCCGGGGTCAGCCAGCCCAGTTCATCCGCTCGAACATACATTTTAAACGCTTCTTCCGGGCGCTTCATTTTTAGGTACAACCACCCCAAATTTTCATAAGTATCTTTCCATTCCGGCGCCAATTCTATCATACGTATCCATTCGGCCAACGCGTCATTTACCCGGCCCTGCCGGATGGCCCGGCCGGCTTTACTGTAATGGGCGATTACTTTATTTACCACGTCAGGATCATAGGTAAAAAGTGGACGACCGCGTTTAATTGTTTTTTCCGTCATGGGTTCGGAAACAAGCTCATAAAGTACTTGATTGCCATATACTACGACCCGCCTAAGATATTGGCCGGAAAGTTCGCGCCAGCGCTCCAGGGCCGCCGGGTTCCAGCGAAAGGTTTCATAACCACGGGTTCTCACCGCTTCCCCGGAATGAATAAATATATGGGTATATCCTTGTTCACGCAGGTTCTGCCAAACTTCCCGGGTATTAGAGGAGCCGGCCAGCAGCTCTATTAGAGGATTATGATCAAAAACCGTGGGCGCAGTAACCGGACGTTGGAAATAAAAAGACCTGGTTTCACCCCAGGCCAAAATCCGGGTGTTCTTCGGTAAACCGTTTACAACCCGGGCCATGGGCGCATAGCTGTTCATCAGCTTCCGGTCAAGATAGGTGGAACGGCTTTCCAACCCCAGGGCCGAACCGATCGGGTCCCAGTTGGAAATACCTATAGCCATAGTATTAGCCCATCCCCACCCCAATAAAGCCAGTATGGTCCAGCGGGAAATAAGAGCCGGAACTTTATGCCATTGTTCCCAGCGATCTAAAGCATAGGTGCAGAGAATCGCCAGCAGGGGAAGGCTGGGAATATAGAAGCGCGAAATCTGGGTTCGGTTGGCCCAGATCAAGGCTGAAAAAACTACGGTTATGAGTACGGCCCCCAGCGCGGGCGGCCCTCGCCGCCAGTATCCGACCAGGAGTAAAACACCGGGAAAAAGCATTAAAAAAACCGGGCCCACATAAGAATAACTGGTAGGAAGACAAAAAGTCATATCCCAAGGCAGCCGGATAAATTGCGTTATGGTACGATGTCCGTACTCGCGAATCTGGTCCATAGCCTGCTGCATTTTCTCCGGAACCACGTATTTACTGGGTATATTATTATATAGAAATGGATATATGGGATTGTTGGTAAAGATAATATTTTTAATCACCCACGGCATCATCAGGATCACGGCCCCCAGGCTGATCCGGGCTAGTATCCCTGTCAGACCTTTCCAACCCTGTTGGCGCATAATTATATATAAAACCACTAGTACAGCCGGCATTAACATAAAAGCCGTGGTGTATTTCCCGGCCAGGGCGGCGCCTATCAGCAACCCGGCCATTATCTGCTGGTTTTTACCACCTTCCTGTTTCAAAACACCGGCCAACATCACGTGAAAAGCCAGTACCGCGAAAAAGGCCGCACCAACATCCACCGCGGCTTCAAGCATATTGATTATCACAATCGGTGTGGTCAAGAAAAGACCGGCCGCCCATAGACCAGCCCGGCGTCCGAACCAGCGACGGCCCAGGGAAAAAGTGGTCAATCCGGCCAATATACCCAGCAAAGCATGCAGCATTCGGCAGAGCCGCTCATCGCTCAACATCAGCGCGCCGGTGTACAGCATCTGGATTCCCATGGGCAGATTGGAATAAAAATTAGTCGGAATAGGATGGATATGGCCGGCCTGGATCCATTGAGAAGGAACGGCTAAATGATAAACCAGGGAGTCGAAAAATATTTCCGGCGTAATTATTGTCATGCCCACCAGCAGGAAGAAGCCCCCTACCAGCAGGATTAAAATTTTATCGGACCAGGCCCAGGTTCCCAGCATCCAGCCTGAACCGGGACAAAGCCGCGCCCGGCGCTTCCAGGTTATCCAGGTTCCTGCTCCGGTTAAAAAGACGAATATTGCGGCAAAAATAACCGGGTGATAAAATCCGGCCGCACCTAATGAAAATATCAGAAGCGAAATCAGGGCTAATCCCAGGCCCAGGGAGTATAGCATCTCGTCCAGACGGGCCCGTGCGGCGGGAAATATTTTTTCCAGCAGGATTCTTCCCAGGCCATGCGCTGAGAGCATAAAGGCAATGAGAAAAAGCAGGTTTTTCAGGGTT
>DAOVYW010000061.1 GCA_030635415.1 Candidatus Firestoneibacteriota bacterium | reverse complement strand
TGGGGACGGTGACGTAACAGTAGTTATCCAGCCGGCCATGCTGGTTGCCTGCGAAACCTATCAGGGAACCTACTCCGAAATCCGGAAAACCTACGATCAATTACTGGCTTGGATCCGTGAAAAAGGATACCGGATTTCAGGACCGGCGCGGGAATTTTTTCTTTCCGGTTTCGGGCCGGAAGGAGCCGGGGATGCGGCAGTGGGCATGGTGGAAATTCAAATTCCTATTGAGCGATCGGGCGCCTGAGTAATCCATGGAGCTTAAACCGGTTGACTCAGACCATTTGAAGAATTGGCGTCAAGACTATCAGGCCGGCCTGGGAATTCCGGTTATTCCGGAGTTCCATGACGCGCTCTGCCGGCTGGGGCAGGCTTATCTGGTTGAGGAGGTCGGGAAGACGCTGGGTTATGTAATTTTCGCGCAAACGACTTTTATTCCCGGCTGGACTCCGGTAATTCCCGAATTTTACCTGGGGCTGGAACAGACGAAATTCGTTCGTCAGATATTACAGCGGATTTTGGAGAAGCTGCGGCCGCATACCATTATCGGGCGTACTGATGACCGGATGGGCTTTCCGGTTTTAATGGATCTTAAAATTCCCAACCAGGTTTCATCGCCTTTATATATTTTAGAAAAAGCGCCTTTTTGGATGGAAAACAGGAATTTGGCAATTAGGCAAAGCGGTATTGAGGATGCGCTTGATTTACTGCCTATATATTCTTCGCTGTCGGCGGAAGATGGAGGCTTTCCGGATGCTGCGGCTTTAACTAAGAGCCTGGCTATTTGGCGCCATTATAAACTGATGAATGGGCGGGAAGTAATAGCGGTTGCTTATGTTGTGCCGCAAGGCAGGAATTATGTTACAGTAAATCCCATCATAGTGGAAGGTGCCCGCGGAAAAGGATTAGGCCGCTATCTTACTGCTTATGCCATAAGACGAGAATTGTCTGAAGGCAAGGTGTGCGTGGCTACGATGAGTCCGGATAATCAGGCCGGCCGGAATCTAATGGAATCGCTGGGTTCGCGTCTGGCCGCCCATTTTGTTTATTTTAGACCATAACTGGCTAATTCCCGGTCTTGCTGCGCGAAGAGAGAGTTGACGAATGAAAAATCAAAAACGTTGGCAGCTTTTGCTCCTGCTGGGAATGGGTATTTTTATCGGGACTTTTTGGTTTGCGTTTGGGTTTTTATCAGTGCTGGGAACCCCGGTATGGTGGTATTATCCGGCCGCTCTGGCACCCGGGTCGGCTGTGCTTTTTTTAGTACTCAAAAGCCCGAATTCTCCCGTGCCGTATGGAACGGCTTTAATCCTATTGGGGTTTATTCCTTTTTTTTTGCATGCTTCGGAAAATTTTCGGATTATGGGAATGGCGATTGGAATTCCGATAAGCGTAATAGGATTGCTTTTTATTATTTGGCGCAGCAAAATTAAATAAAAAGGTACTTGCTTTAAACGGTTAAGACCGATATTATGTTCTTCGAAAATGTAAATTCACTGTCCGCTCCGGTCCTCACCGGAAAATACCAAACCGGAAAATTCTCCAGCAAGGAGTGGTGGTTTATGCATAAAGTGAAACAGTTTTGGAACCGCATAATTTTTCGTGAAGAAGTGGACCCGGAAGCCGTATTTGAGAATCGGCTTTCCGGTACGGAAGTCAAGGATGGATACCTTAATTTATCCAACATGGATATACCTCTTAGCTATGTCAGAAATGAGCTGATTTCCGTAGTAATGATCGATGTCGACGGCAAGGCCGAAGAACCGGTCACTTTCCGATGCCGTCAGCGCCCGGCGCCGGGTAAAAAGGGAATGGTTTTTAAGCGCCAACGTTTTTGGCCGGTGGGTTTTGGGCTCAAGGAATGGTTTCAGCAGCAGGAAATTTCGGCCGGGGATTTTATCCTAATAGCTATTGCCACCCATAGTCAGTATATGATTTTTCGTGCTTTTCGTCCCAAGACCATGCTTATGCTAAATGATCGCCGGGCTGCCATGCGCCGGGATCTCGAGCGGCGTTTTGAGGAGCGCCGGAGTACCTTGATATATACCAGCTTGGAACGACGAAAAAAAGAGCGACGAAGTACGGAGCGCCGCAATCTTGAACGCCGGTCTGACCGCCAGGAATGATCAAGGGAACGGTTGCCAATAGATGTTTGCGAATTATTTCGCTAACGATGTCATTCTGGGATGCTGCCCGGGACTAACCATCCCCTGGACAGGCAGGAGAATATCATAGCACACTTATTAATCCGGCGTTTTCTTGGAGAGTTCTCGTTTAACTCCTGATGACAAATTCACGGAATTTGGCTGAAATTGTTTTTTGGCGATATTCCCTTAAGATGGTTGTAAGTTAAAACTCGATTCTGCTGCAAAACCCTTTTTGCTGTCTTTGCGAGGAGCGGCAGCGACGAAGCAATCTCGATTTTATAAGGATAAAATAAGATTGCCATGCTTCTTACAGTCGCTCGCAATGACATCTTAGGGGCTTTTGCAGCAGAATCAAACTCTATTACAGAAAAATCAGCTGCTAAGGACTGATCAAGGAGGATGTTAGTGATGGAAAGATTGAGGGAACAAAGAAAAGAGATTTTACTGGTACCTATTGGCCGCGTGCTGGTGGAAATTTTAGAGGAAATTGCCGTTGCCTTGCGAAAAGCGTATCAATTTCATGTGCGGATTGGACGCTCCGAAGAGCCGGATAATGAAATGTATTCCGACGAACGGAGACAGCATAAAGCCTCAAGTTTGCTTAACTTGCTGGCCGGACGCCGCCGGGACAGCTTGGTCGCGGTACTGGGTGTGGTCGAAGGCGATATGTTTGCGGGCGATAAAAGTTTTGTGTTCGGGATAAACCTTTCCGGCCAAAGAGTCGGCGTTATTGCCTTGGCCCGCTTGCGGGAGGAATTTTATAAAAAAAGAGGCCAGCGGGAACTTTTTTTACGGCGGGCGGTAACCGAGGCTATTTGTCAGGTGGGACTGGCAGTGGGAATACCGCCGTGTTCACAGAAAAAATGCGTTCTTTTACCGACCTCCACTCTCTGGCGCGTGGATGAGAAGGGACAGGCTTTTTGTGAACTTTGCCGGGAGCGTATGGAGTTGAAGGTTCATCCTGAGCGTTCTGCCGCGGCTAAAGCAGCAGTTACTTCGATCAAGATGGAGACTATTGGCCAGGGACCGGAGGGTGAAGCCTTGGTGGCTCCGCAAATGGAAGAAAATAAAACCCGACCCGAGCCGGAGGATGAGTCCCAGATTCCGGCTGAAATTATTGAACCGGAAGGGCCGCCTCCCGCCGAAGAAGCCGCCATGCATACTCAAAATGGAGATTCCGATGAACCGCTGGTGGCGGATGCGGTAAAACCGAAGGAGGAAGTTTGAATGCCGGAAATCAAGCAAGGAGTAATTTTTGATCTGGATGGCGTGATTGTTGATTCCGCGGTTTTTCATTATAGAGCCTGGAAAAAACTGGCGGATGAACTGGGGATTTCCTTTAATGAACAGGCCAATGAAAAACTGCGGGGAATACCGCGCCGGGAATCTTTATTGGCGCTTATGGGCTTCAACCCGGGGGAAGATAAAATCCTGGAATATATGGATCGCAAGAATACCTACTACCTTGAGATGGTTGAGACCATAAAAACCGGAGATATGCTTCCCGGAGTGGACAACCTGCTGGTAGAACTTAAGTCCGGAGGTTTTAAGCTGGCTTTGGCTTCTTCCTCGAAAAACGCCCGCCTGGTACTGGGAAAACTCGGCATAACCACGGTTTTTGACGCGATTGTTGACGGCAATGAAACTACTAAAGGAAAACCGGATCCGGAACTTTTTCTTAAAGCTGCCCACGAGCTCGGTGTTTTGCCGTCCAGTTGTCTGGTTGTCGAGGATGCGGAGTCCGGCATAGCGGCCGGCATAGCGGCCGGTATGCATACTATTGGTGTGGGTAATCCGCAGGCTTTAGCGCGCGCGGAATGCATAGTATCCCGCACGGCGCAGATAGACAGCGCAATGGTGATTAAAGTCCTGTCGGGTGATTCCCATTCCGGATCCGATGCCGGTTGACCCTATTCGAAATCTCCAGGTTATTTCCTCACCCGGGGTAGGGGGACGGGAAATTGATGTTCCGGTGTTGGCGCGTAAACTAATTTCCCAGGGGCATCCCACCTGGGTTATGTGCCGGCCGAATACTCTTGTAACCCAACTGGCACAAGACTGGAACCTGCCTCATGAGCCCACGCATATGCGGGGCTACCTGGATCCTATTAATATTGTAGCCTTGGCTAGTTGGTTAAGGCAAAAAAAGATAGAAATTATCCATGCTCATTGGTCGCGGGATCTTTCTAATCTGATTCTGGCTTCGGGTCTGGCCGGCAATATTCCCGTTGTACTGACCAAGCATGTATATGCGACGGAAAATAAGCATGATCTCTTTCACGCCTGGGTATATCGGCATACGGATATAGTCATTGCCATCTCCCATTTAGTGGCTGAAAATGTGCATCAAACGGTCCGGGTACCGTGGCATAAAATCATAACTATCTATAACGGTTTAGAGTTGAACCACCAATGGAATCCGGAGATAACCGGGGATTTCGACCGGAGGACAAACCTTGAAGTGCCGGCTGGGAGTCCGGTGTTGGGTTATGTAGGACGATTAAACCGCGGTAAGCGGCCGGGTTTGGTTATGGAGGCCTTTGCCCGCTTATCCGGGCGATTCCCGGACTGGCATTTCGTTTTGGCCGGAAAGGCGGTAGGGCGGAGCGAAGAGCTTTATGCCGAAGGTTTAAAACAAATGGCCCGGGATCTTGGTTTGGCGGCGCGCATACACTTTGTCGGTTACCAGAAGGATATGCCGGCGGTAATGCATTCTTTTAATATCCTGGCGTGCGCTTCGGAATTTGAATCTCTGGGCATGGTGATGATTGAAGCCATGGCGATGCAACGGCCGGTGGTGGGGCCGGACTCGGGCGGCGTACCGGAAATAATTGAACCCGGTAAAAATGGAGAAATATTTCGCTCCGGTGATATTGATGATCTGACTGAGAAGCTGGGCGGTCTTATGGCGGATCCGGACCGGTGTAAAAAAATGGGGAGCATCGGCCGGGAAATCGTAAAACGCAAATTCAATCTTGATTTAATGGCGGAGCAAGTAGCAGGGGTTTTTCAAAAGGTGCTGGGTATGAGGAGGATGAAATCCGGCCGCTGAAAAATTTGCGGGCCGGCATGGAAGCCGGCTTTTAACGAATATGCAACGAACCTTTTTTATCGGCCGAAGCCGGAAGTTTTAACTTTACGCCTGGCGGACGATGCATATCGGTCATGGTGACTTTTTCCGGCTTAACCATGAAAGTATGGCCGCCGGCTTGAAATTGAAGCGGTGTGGTTCCTTTTATACCGCTTAAAAACACCTCGTTTTCTCTTCCCGCCGGCAGTATAAGTTCAGCCGGAGTAAAAGCATGAGTATGGGCGATCCAGGCCGAACGATAAATAATATCATCTCCCGGCCAGGAACCGGTCCGAATAAGACAACGAAGTTTATCCGGGATCCCGGCATAATCGCAATCCTGCTCAATTGTGGTATTCACGTAAAAAACATGCTCGCCCGGCTTTAAATTTCCCAAATCGATTTTTTTATATTGGCCCGGATATAAAGTGAAAATCCGCCGGGGATTATGGAATTGAACCTGGATTTTGCTATCCCCAAGATTTAAAACGTGCAGTCGGACCCGGTATCCGGCCGGGCAAGTAAATACTGCCGGATAAAGCGCTTCCATATTAAAAATCATGGCAAATTCCCAAACAGCGTTCCGGGATGCCGGCAAACGGGTAGCAGGAGACAACGGAGCATGCTCCCAAACCGCCAAGACTTCAGAAACCAAGGGCGGGGAAGTTGATAGAAGAAATAAAATCAGTAGGCATTTAGGCAGACAGTAATGATTCATATTTTTATCTTGCCAGTTGGTCGTATGTTTGGCAAGAATAAATTTGCCATAAAAGTAATTTTAAAGCGTTTGACAGGAAGTGAATTTTTTTGTTAGCATATCCTGTGGTTTTTGCCGGAGTAATGTCCTTGCTCTGAAATTGAAAGGGAGAAAAAGCATGCGGCCTGGACGCGCTCTTATAATTATATTTCTCTTGTTTTTTCTGGGGTGGGGAATCGCTTATTTGGGACGATTTCATAGTACAGAAGTCATTTTACCGGTGCGAGGGGAATATATAACCATTGCCGGCCGGAAGTTGTATATAAATGTCAGGGGTGAAGGCCGCGATATACTGTTCTTGCACGGTTTTCCATATAACTCCGATAGTTTTAACGGCATAATCGCGCAACCTTGGCCCGGATATCGTCTGATCACCTTTGATTTTCCCGGACTGGGACTTTCAGAAAAAGCTGCCGGACAACCGATAAGACCTGATGATCTGGCTCTGACCGTAAAACTTGTAATGGATAAGCTGGAAATTAAGGATGTCAATATAGTTGGACACGATCTCGGCGGGGGTGTGGCCATGATCTGTGCGGCGCGATATCCTAAAATGGTTAAGCGCTTGGTATTGATTGCACCGGATTCTTCGGAGGGAATGGCCGGAACGAGCTTGGGTTCATGGTGGAGTGTGCCGGCTGTCGGAGAAGCCTGGGCGGTTATGCGACTAGGCAGGAATTTTATCCGCAGTATGCTGAAAAAGGCCTGCGCGCCGGAAAGTCCGGACTGGAGCCGATGGGTGGAACAATATTATAGGTCTTTGAACACTAAGCATGGACGCCAGGGATTTCTGAGCCTGAATCGGGGAAGATACCCTTTCGAATACTTGCCTTATGAGGAACAAGTGAGAGTTAGAACTTTGATAATCTGGGGAGAGAAGGACCAGGTAGTGCCGATAGCCGCCGGGGAAAAAATAGTCCGGAAACTTGGTCACGCCCGGCTGGAAATTATTCCCGAAGCCGGCCATCTGCCCCAGGAAGAAACCCCGGAGAAGGTGTACGGGATTATTAAGGATTTTTTAAAATGACAGGAGTACCTGGCCAATGAAAGATGTTCAGAACCAAGCCGATAAACGCCGGGTCGCGATAAACAAAGTCGGCATCAGGAATATAAAATATCCCATCCGGGTACTGGACAAGGCCTACCAGGCTCAGCATACCGTGGCGGACATCAATCTTTATGTTCACTTGCCGGAGCATTTTCGCGGCACCCATATGAGCCGTTTTATAGAGGTGCTTAACCGCTACCAGCGTGAAATTGATATACGAAATCTGGATAAGATACTCGAGATGCTGCGTGTCACGCTTAACTCGGAAGCGGCTTATTTGGAGATGTCTTTTCCATATTTCATTGAAAAAGCGGCGCCCGTTTCCCGGGCGGTTAGTATGATGGAATACCATTGTTCCATGGCGGCGACTCAGCATCGCAACGGCGAAAAGGATTTTATCCTTACGGTTCGCGTACCTGTCATGTCCCTGTGTCCCTGTTCCAAGGAAATTAGCGAGCGCGGCGCGCATAACCAAAGATCTTTGGTTACCGTCTCCGTGCGTATGAATACCCTGGTCTGGATCGAGGATCTTATCAAACTGGTCGAGCAAGCCGCAGTCTGTGATCTTTACGCTCTGCTTAAGCGGGAGGATGAGAAATATGTTACGGAACGGGCTTATGACAATCCCGCCTTTGTCGAGGATGTGGTAAGAGAAATAGCCGTGAAACTGCAGGTGGATGAACGCCTGACCTGGTTTACGGTGGAGAGCGAAAATATGGAAAGTATTCATAATCATAATGCGTATGCCTTTGTAGAAGGAAAGTGGAAGACCTAAAAAAAACTATACGTTGCGACCGACGGGAGTTTAAGCTATAATTATAAAAAAATACAGGCCGGAAAGAGAGGGGATTGAACATGAGCTGGACCACGGAGGGTGGGCGGATTAAGGAAGTGAAATTTTTGGTAGACCTGGCCAAGCATACCTATATCAGTGAAAAAAGTCATCAAGAGATTATCGACCGTGCGGGCTTGAATCCCGCCGGGTTTGATAATTATCTTAAAGGCTGGGTCAAATCCGATGGCACTATCAAGATATGGGTGGAAAACATAGAAGATATCGTCTTCCGGTACTGGGATCAAATCAAACTCGGTTTTAACCTGTTGATAAAGGAAAAACTGACCCGGAAAAAATCCCGGCTTTATGCCATCGTCAACCGGGTGGAGCGGTATGCCGGGGTAATTCAGGATTTCATGCTTAACCGGAGTAAGCAATCTTATTTTGACAAAAAAATAGGATTTGCCGTGCATTTTTACGGTCAGCCTAAAGTAACCAAGGGCCGGCCGGTTATCATGCTGGTTAATTATAAGCTGACGGGGAATCATTACATTTTTGCCGGCACCAAGGGAAGGGTTTTAGTTTCGGCTGCCAGCCAGGCCAAGCGGATACGGGTTAAATGGCTGGGCAGCAGTACCGGATATATGAAAACCCGCGGCGGGGTGGAACTTTTGACTGACCGCCGATTGCTTTCACTGATATAGGATATGGGGGACGAAACATGCAGATTCTTGTATTTTCAGACTTAAAAGGGGAGATCGGGAATCTTCGAGCGCTGGTTAATCAGACCAAAGAATTTCCGCTGGACGCTATATGTTTTTGCGGCAATATCGTGTCTGGGAACGCGCGCCTGGATGAATGGGTGGGAGCGAAGCTTAGCGGACGGGTTCCTAACCGCAACCAGGTGGAGATTCTGGAGGAGGCGTTGGAGGATTTAAAACTTTACAAGGAGTTTTGCAACCTGATTGATTCGTTGGGTATTCCTGTCATGGTAATACCCGGTAAGCTTGACGCTTCTGAGGAACGTTATTTTGTGTTTATGCAGCAGGCTGCCTTTCTTTCTGATAATATTATCCTTTTGCATGAAAATTTAACTAAATTGGGACGTTATGTTTTTACCGGTTTCGGCGGGGAACTTCGGGATAACGAGAAGGAAGATTATTTTGTGCTTCAATATTCGCGCCGGGAAATTAATTTTGGTACCCGGCGAATGTGTTTTCTTAAACCGCCGCGTATTCTGCTTTTACATTCACCGCCCGTTTCCACCCTGGATCTGGAGGGGGGGATTCATAAAGGATCGCAGATAGTTAATGATATTATAGCGGCTGTCTCTCCCGAGTTTTTGTTTTGCGGTCATGTGTCGGTTGCGCACGGTATGGAAAAAATTAATCAGACTATAGTCGTGAATCCCGGCTTACTGGCGGAAGGCCGCTTCTCCATAGTGGACACCCAAACCCAGGAAGTCAAACCAATGCAGATCTGATAATTAAAAAATGAAGAAAATAATTCTGTTATTAATTACATGCTTTGCCGGAGCGGGTTGTGCTTCCCTGACGCTGGCACTGCCGGTTCAGACCGGAGGGCGGGCACCCCTGACCGAACAGCTTTTAAATGACGCCCGGAAGGAATTGAAACTGGCCCAGGAGAGTTACGCGGCCGGAGATATGGCTGGATCGGAACAAGCCGCCATCCGTGCCGCCCGCATAATCTATGCCGCCGATTTTCCCGGCAATGGAAAAGGGCGGCGGTACGCTGAGATTTCTTCCCGGTTGTCGCTGCTGATGGTACGCTTGAATCGTTTTTTACACAGGGTTTCTCCTGAACTGGAACCCGAATCTTTTACCATGCCGATTCCCCATAATCCCCGAATTGAACGCCAAATAGATATTTATTTAACCCGGGGACGAACAGCTTTTGCGCGATGGCTGCGCCGTTCCGGGCGATATGTTCCGGTACTAAGAGAATATTTCATCCAGCAAGGTCTGCCCGGTGAGATGGTTTACCTGGCTTTAGTGGAATCAGGATTTAACCCCCGGAACCGATCTCCCAAACACGCGCTTGGTCTATTTCAGTTTATCCAGGGAACCGCCGAAATGGTTGGCTTAAAGAAAAGCTATTGGCTGGATGAGCGCCGGCATCCGGACAAAGCTGCGCGGGCCGCGGTCAAGCATCTGAAATCGCTGTACCGGGAATTCCACGACTGGGATTTAAGCTTAGCGGCTTATAATGCCGGTTCTGGAAGGGTAAAGCGGGCTATGCGTGCCCAAAAGATTAATGATTACTGGAAGTTGGCTTTACCGCCGGAAACCGAAGCTTACGTGCCTAAATTTTATGCTACACTGATTATCGCCCGGGAGCCGGAACTATACGGATTCAATCCGGACATGGAAACGGAAATCGCGACCGAAGAAGTGGATGTCCCGGGCGGTGTTGATTTTAAAGTAATTGCCGAATGCCTGGGAACCAGTCTGTCAGTAGTAGCTGATTTGAATCCTGAATTAACCAAAGGTTGCACCCCGCCTGGTCCGGAAACATATCTTCTCCGCTTGCCCAAGAACACAGGTGAAAGATTCCGGACGGTGTTTGCCGGTCTCCCGGATAAGAAGAAATATCTCAGCCGGGAAGAACTCAGCCGGAGAAAATTCAAAGGGGTATACTTTGTATATAAAATCAAGTCCGGTGACTCGCTGCATACCATTGCCCGGAAACACCACACCACGGTAGCCAAACTCCGGCGGTGGAATCCCAGCACGCGCAAAAGTAAATATATCCATGCCGGAAAAAAAATAAGAATATACCGCAGCCGCTGAACTGTTCACCGTGGTATGATGGTTTTAATGTAGGGGCAACCCCTTGTGGTTGC
>DAOVYW010000196.1 GCA_030635415.1 Candidatus Firestoneibacteriota bacterium | reverse complement strand
TACCCGCGGCCATGTATGGTTACTATATGTTGGGGTTGATCGGCCTCCGGTTCCAGCTTCTGTCTAAGCTTGACAATATGATTATCTATCGTACGGGTCGTGGGCGCATGGGTTAAATCATATCCCCAGATTTCCTTTAATATTTCATCGCGAGATATTACCTTCCCCTGGTGTTCCACCAAGTACTTTAGCAATTCCAGTTCGCGCGTGGAAAAATCTATGGGCAGTCCGTCTTTTTGGGCGCACATGGCTTTAAAGTCAAAGAGAATACCTTCAATCGTTATGTGCTCGCCTGCCGGCTTTGGCAGTTGATTTCGTTTTAACATCGCCCGAATTCTCGCTTTTAACTCTTTTATACTGAAGGGCTTGGTTACATAATCATCCGCTCCCCGCGAAAACCCTTTAAGTTTATCCTGTTCCCGGCCTTTGGCGGTTAAGATAATCACCGGGGTATAAAGGTTTTGCTTACGGAATTGTTTTAAAACCTCAAAACCATTCATTTCCGGAAGCATAATATCCAGGATGATTAAATCGAATTGTCCGGACAGCGCGTGTTTCAGGCCCAGCCTGCCATTACGGGCGATTAAAATTTCATAGCCCTCTGCCAACATGGCATTTTCCAATCCCAAGAGAATAGAGGGTTCGTCTTCAATAATTAATATCGCCGCCATGATGGTACTCCCCTCCGAATTTTAATGGTCAACTCCGCGGGCCGCTTCCGGCCTAATTCGCTTTTATAAAATCGATTATACTCCGCGTGGAAACATAAGGCGAACCGTGGTTCCTTGGCCCTTCTCGCTGGTTAAATGAATTTTCCCGTGATGCGCCCGCACGATATTGCGCACAATCGCCAGGCCTAATCCCACGCCTTTAAAGTTTTTTGTATACTGCTTATGGGATTGGTAAAATTCATTAAAAGCTCTGCGAATCTCGGACTTGGTCATACCCTCTCCTTGATTCCGAAAAACCACTTCCATGTATTTATTGCTATAGGAGCTTGTCACCTTAATCGGACTGCCCGGCGCCGAGAACTTCCTGGCATTATCCAAAACATTGATCACCACCTGGGTAACCGCCTCTTTATCCAGCAACCCCTCAATATTGCTGTTCAGTTCCAGGATTAAATGACTGGGATCGCGCCTCAATGAATGCTGAAACACTTCCACCGCGTTTTTCACAACCTCGTTCATATTTTCCGGGCGGAAGCTGAATTGGCTCTTTTTCCGTTCGATGCGGGAAATTGCCAAAAGATTCTCAATCAGCCGCGAAAGTCTCACGGCCTCTTTCAGCATGGCGGCATAATATTGCCGGCGCAGGCCAAGTTTAAGCCGGGGCTGTTCATCCAGCATTTCCGACAATATCCGCACCGCCGTAATCGGCGTTTTTATTTCATGGGAAACGTGGGAAACAAAATCGGATTTTAGCTCGGCTAAGCGGATTTGTTTTATCATGATCCATATCAACAAGAGCAAGACAACCGCGAAAATAATATAACCCACCAGAAAATATTTTTTTATTTGCGCCAATTTGTTTTTCAGTATTTCCTCCCCTGCCCGGGACATTCCCAGGGCAACTTTAAGATCGGGAAAATATCGGGAAACCGGCACCAGAGAGGAAAACTCTTTGTCTTCCGGCTTTAAGGTCTGCTCCTGACCGGCATATTTTAGTTTTATTCCCAGAGGGTAATCTTGCGCTAAACTTTCCATAAACGGCAATAAATGGGTTTGCACAAATAACGCATAGGGGATATCCAAAACCAGATAGCCTTGGTGGCGGGGAGCGATCAGCAGAAATGACGCCGGCTGATTTGCATGAGACAAAAAATAAACTTTATAATTTTCAATGAGACTTCCTTCCATCAGAGGGATCACCCGCCGGGTCATAACCAGGATATAATTTTTGAGCCGGGCAATCCGCCTTTCCTGTTGCTGCAACTTCTGAAGTTGGGCGGAAAAAGCCGGATCGGAAGTATATGGTTTTAAGATATCCCACATCATTTTATTGAAAAGTTCCCGCTTAACCGAGGATAGTTCCCATTTATCATATACCACATCTTTATAGAGCTGAAAGCCCAATCGTTTCAGCGCTTCCGCTTGTTGCTGCTCCTGATAATGCTTTAAAAGCTTAAACGCCGCGATTATGGCCAGGGGGGTATCGTCCGCCTTTTGCGCCGGCGGGTTTTGCGCGATAATGTGCTGATATACTTTTATGGCGCGCGCATGATTTTCCATTTTCAACAAACACCGGGCCAGCGCATTGGCCGCCGCGAAATCGGCCGGGTTTTCCAGCCAATAACTTTCATAAATTTTAACTGCTTCCGCAAAATTCAGGTCCCGGTATTCCAGCAGCTCGGCCAGTTTATAGTCCGGATTTTCAAAGACCGTCAAATGTATATTTTCCATCTTTCCCGGGAAGCGGCATTTTTTCCATTGGGAAAGATAAATGGTATCCGCGCTAATAAAGATGGCGCGGTAAATTTCTTTGCTATCCGATTCAATATTCTTTAGCGCTGGGGAAATTTTGCCGGAGGCCCGGGGTAATTTCTGTTTAGCCTGGTTAAGTAATTTTTCAATACTCAGATTCCAGGTTTTGCGCAATTTAACATATATTTCCTCTTGCAACTCTTGGCTTTTTTCCTTAAAGCGCATGTCCTCCATTGTGCAGAGATAATTATAGTAATTATGCAGAACCAGTCCCGCGATTAAAGTCGTGAATAGGTAAGCGACTATTAAACTGATCCGGAAAAGTTTTAAAGTCGTCATGATATCCTTTTATTCCTGAAAAGCTCCCGGCCAACTGGGCCGGACCTTGTTAACCTACCCTAGGAACCTGTCGGACTTATCATGCACTTATGTTGCAGTTATTTTATTATAACACAAGTCCCCCCCTTGAAAAAGGCGAAACCTCGAAAAACGCCTTTTGTTGTTAAGTCTGCCAGACTCCTGGCAGACTTTTCTCCGGTTTACAAAAACATGACAATTTATTACAGACCTCTGAAACAAATATATTTCCCCCGTGCTATAATTGTTCCACCAGAAAAAAGAAACGATCGGAGGAAAACGGTGAGTAAAAAGATTGCAGCTTTCATCTTAATCCCAACACTTCTCCTGACCACTATGGCCTCCGCGGCTTCCGAGCGCTGTAATAACGCCATGCGATTGTATCAGGAGGGTTTGCTCCAGGAAACCGGAATCGGCGAAATCGCCGACGCAAAAAAGATTTATCTGAACCTGATTAATAAATATCAGGATCAAACGGAGATACTCGCGGCTGCTTTTTATCGGTTGGGATTAATGGCTGAAAAAAGCGGCCAAAATGCCGAGGCCCGCAAATACTTCAATATAATTATTGAGCGCTATGCTGGCCAGAAAAAAACATTTTCTTGGGCAGAAGCCAGGTTAAAGCAATTGGCAAAACCGGAAAAAGACCCCCGGCCCCAGCTTCGCAAACCACAAATCATGCAAACACCTTTGAACGAAGAAACTGAAAAAACGCAGCCCCAATTACAATCCTTATCTGAATCAATAAGCCTGACCGGAATCGGCATCAATGGCGCGGGAATAAATATTCTTGAACACGCGCAAGGCGGAATCCATCTCCGCTTTGATCTGAATCATTATATAGTCCTGGAAGCCAAAACCCAATACCGGGATGATTTATGCCTTGCGGGAGGACGGGGATATGTCTTTTTTGAACCGATTCGTCCCCAAAATACTGTCCGATTCTATTCAGGCGCGGAAGGCGCGGCGGTTATTAGTGGAGCCATAGAGCATGGCTATATGATCGGCAGTTTTATAGGCCTGGAACTACGGCCTGGCAAAAATATAGGCATAGGCGGAGACATTGGATATTACTATCAGAAGAGCATTTTTCCCGATCATACTGAGATGCTTACTATGGGAAATGCTAATCTTTATGTGACGTTTTATTTTTAGCAGTATCAGTTGAAATACAATATGCTCTCGTTTGGCAAGATACCGGATAGGGGGTGAACCCATTGAACCACATTCCGACAAATCAACGCTGCCAAGAGGGACAATAAATTAAAATATATAATATTTATGAAAGGAGAATATAAAATGCGAAAATTAAAAATCACGGTTTTAAAGCTGACTTTATTTCTTTTAGGTGGAATTGGAATCGCGGTTGCCGCGCAAATAGTGGGCGGGCTGGCCGGGGACGGAGGCGACAGCAACCCGGCTACTTTTCATTTTTTTGCCGGATATGCAAACCTCGAAATTCCGCAGCCGGATGAAACGCCTATGAC
>DAOVYW010000165.1 GCA_030635415.1 Candidatus Firestoneibacteriota bacterium | reverse complement strand
CGCGCTCCCTTCGGTCGCTCGCAATGACTGTTTTTAAAGGATTTTCTGTCATTGCGAGGAGCGTAAGCGACAAAGCAATTTCTAAAACAGGCATTATGACACAGTCTCTGTAAAGGGGTAAGCCGCACGATAGTTAATTTAAGCGGCATAAATTGTTTTACAAAAGAAGCACATTCGTTTATATTGCTCTCAAAACTTTTTATTTCCTGAGACTGGCTGCAGGGGGTAATTGACTAAAATATGTATCTCTTGTTTGGTTGTGAACAGCGTGAAGCCGCGTCGGTTAGCTGACGCTATTATATTAAGGAGGATATTTATGGGAAAGACTTACAAAATTGCGGTGCTTCCAGGTGACGGCACTGGCCCGGAGGTAATAGCCGAGGGACGCAAGGTACTGCAGGCGGTGGCTGAGAAGCGGGGAATTTCGTTTGATTATACGGAGTATGATCTGGGAGGAAACCGGTATTTGAAAACCGGGGAACTGGTTCCGGACTCAGTGCTGGAAGAATTGGGCAAGGTTGACAGCATTTACCTGGGCGCGATCGGGCACCCGGATGTCAAGCCCGGGCCGCTGGAAGTCGGCATTCTGCTCAAACTCCGTTTTCATTTTGAACAGTATATTAATCTGCGGCCCGTAAAGCTCTACCCGAATGTGGAAACGCCGCTAAAAGACAAGGGCCCGGAGCAGATAAATTTTGAGATTATTCGCGAGAACTGTGGTGGGATTTATACCGGTGTGGGTGGCTCGGCGCATAAAGGAACGCCCCTGGAGTATGCCACCCAGATCATGACCTATTCGCGGCCTGAAGTGGACCGCTGTCTGCGTTATGCTTTCCAGCGCGCTATGAAGCGGGTAAAGAAAAGCCTCACCCTGGTACATAAGATGAACGTGCTTACCGAGGTGGGCGATCTTTGGTTCAGGGCTTTCCATGAGATGGGCGAGCAGGAGTTTCCCGAGGTGGCGCGTGATTACGCGCACGTGGACGCGACCACTATGTGGATGGTGAAGAATCCCGAATGGTTTGAGACCATGGTAACGTCCAATTTATTTGGAGATATTATTACTGATCTGGGGGCCATGATCCAGGGCGGTATGGGTATTGCCGCGGGCGGAAATATCAACCCCGGGGGAATATCCATGTTTGAACCCATTGGCGGCTCGGCGCCCAAGTATACGGGTCAGAAGAAGATTAATCCTTTGGCCGCGATCTGCGCGGCCGGCATGATGCTTGAGTATTTGGGAGAGGAACAGGCCGGCCAAGCGGTGGAGAACGCGGTTATTAAAGCCCTGGAGTCAGGCAAGATAAAGTCTTTGGCCGCCGGCCGCATGGGCCTGGATACCGGGCAGGTCGGAGATTTAATAGCCAGTTTGATTTGAGGTTGAGGCATAAAGGGTAATAAAGCATGAAGATTATTTTGATGAATTAATCAAGAGAACTAAAATTTTTCAAAGGCTGAGATGTGCCGATTAAGGGCGTTTAATTAAACGCCCCTACAACTACTGATGATATTATAACAAACGGTTAAAATATTACGGAAAACTTCAGGAGTAAACCTATGTCAAAACAATATCGTATCGGCATCATGGGCGCGACCGGCGCGGTGGGATCAATTATGCTTAGGATTCTGGAAGAACGCGATTTTCCGGTGGATGAATTGCGCCCCCTGGCCTCGGTCCGTTCGGCCGGTAAGCTTTTGAAATTCCGCGGGGAAGAGGTGAAGGTCCAGGAACTTACGGAAGATTCCTTTAAGGGACTGGACATTGTCCTGGCATCGGCCGGGGCCTCGATTTCCGAAAAATACGTGCCCCCTGCGGTTGCGGCTGGGGCAATTGTAATTGACAATACCAGCGCCTTTCGCATGGAACCGGGTGTTCCTCTGGTGATTCCCGAGGTCAATGCCGAAGATATCTTCAAGCATAAGGGGGTTATTGCTAATCCCAACTGCTCAACTATTATTATGCTGGTTCCTTTGATGCCCTTGCACAACGCGGCTCGCATAAAAAGAATAGTGGTTAGTACATACCAGGCGGTTTCCGGGACTGGCAGTCAGGCTATCGCAGAGTTGGAATCTCAGGTTAAACAGCATGTCTCCGGAGAGCCGATCAAGCATGAGGTATATCCTTATCAAATAGCCTTTAATGTTCTGCCGCATATTGACACCTTCCAGGATAACGGTTATACCCGGGAGGAAATGAAAATGCTAAATGAGACCCGGAAAATGCTGCATGATGATTCCATCCAGGTTTCCGCCACTGCGATCCGGGTTCCGGTTTTTACCAGCCATTCTGAATCCCTGCAAATCGAGACCGAAAAGAAACTGACCGCCAAGCAGGCCCGTGAATTACTGGAGTCCGCGCCCGGCGTAAAAGTTGTGGATGATCCGGCTAATCTTAAATATCCCATGCCCCTGGACTCTTCCGGCCAGGATCTGGTTTTTGTTGGCCGCATCCGGGAAGACATTTCCCATGCCCACGGCTTGGCGCTCTGGGTGGCAGGGGACCAGCTTCGCAAAGGAGCGGCCACCAATGCCGTGCAGATCGCGGAGATATTGATCCAAGGAAAATAGAGTTACTTACTTCCATTTATATAAAACCACAAAATGACCGATTTTTGCAGGGGTGGATATCCCTGTCCTGCCTGGACCAATGTGTTAAGCGGCCTGAAATTGCGAACTTTATTTTACACTACCGGTAAAAGAGAAAAAGTCTTTCCGGGAAAGTTAAAAAATAAGGAAATTCTGGGAATGTCCCCTACGTCTATTCAGGGGAAAGGAATATGACCCATGGTATACTAAGGAGGCGGTATGGAATATTGCGTAATATTGGTCACCGTGCCCAATCAAGAACTTGGCGAGCGGATTGCCAGGGTTTTAGTGGAGGGGAAACTGGCCGCCTGTGTTAACCGGGTTCCGGGATTAATATCCATTTATTCCTGGCAAGGAAAAGTGGAACAAGATTCCGAAGAACTTTTAATTATCAAAACCCGGCGGAATTTGATTGAGGCTGTCAGCAAAAAGGTAAAAGAATTACATGCGTACGAAGTGCCGGAAGTGATAGCTTTGCCGATTATAGGAGGCTCACCGGATTATTGTAATTGGATAGGCAAAGAAACAGTAGTCTGAGGGGTCTTGAAAACTAAATTTCCCGCTATTCCTGTCCGTGCTTGCCGGCAACACGGATGTAAGGGCGTTTAATTAAATGCCCCTACACAAACGATATACTTGCCCCTCTGCTGATAGTCGCTCGCAATAACTTTTTTCTATTTTGTTTTTATGGATTTTGAATTTGTTTTTAATGTAAAAGGAATCAGCTATTATGTAGGGGCGCGGCGCGCCGTGCCCCTACATGAACGCCGATAAAATGTCTAAGTTAGTGCCATTCGGACTTGTCCCCCATATTGCCGGATGGTGTTCTATTTCACTTAATAATTGACCAATTATTCCGGCTTTTGTTACACTTTTTCGTAAGAGCACGGCTGCTAAGGCCGGGCAGATCGCGGAGATATTAATTTGTGCTGAAAAATAAGGATGAAAAGGTCAAGCGCCTGGCCGTGCTTTTGGAATACGACGGCTCGACTTTCAGCGGCTGGCAGGTCCAGGTCAACAGCCATACGGTTCAGGCCGAGCTGGAAAAAGCCATCTGGAAGGCGTTTCGCGAACATAGACGGGTCCAGGGAACCAGCCGCACGGATGCCGGGGTTCACGCGCGCGGCCAGGTGGCGGCCTTTGATCTGGCATATCCCCTTCCGGCCCCGCGTCTGGTCATGGCTTTAAATAAAATCATGCCTCCCATGGTGCGTGTTATAAAGGCCTGGCCGGTGCGGCTCGGCTGGGATCCCCAGCGGACCGCAATCAGTAAAACCTACACCTACCTTATTTATAATCGGCCCATATATTCGCCCCTGCGGGCAGGGAGAGCCTGGCAGATTTTCCAGTCCCTGGACATGGAGGCCATGCTCCGGGCCGCAAAATGCCTCGTGGGACAACACGATTTTTCTTCATTCCAGGCAACCGGCGGAGCGGCGGAAGACGCGGTCAGGCGGCTGACAGCTATAACCATAACCAGGCAGAGCAAGTTGATAAAGATTAAGTTAACGGGCAATGGATTTGTTTATCGTATGGTGCGTAATATTATCGGCACCTTAGTGGAGGTCGGAAAAGGAAGAATGAAAACCACGGAAGTGAAAAAAATCCTGATGGCGTGCAACCGAAAACTCGCCGGGCCGACCGCGCCGGCTTATGGATTGTACCTGGAAAAGATCAAGTTCGCTGATTAGTTCCTGTTGCGGAAGCGTGTTTTTTTAAGTTTGTCATTCCGGACGCAGTGAGGAATCTCCACGAAAACACCTGAATTATCAGGTCTCCGGGAGATTTCTCGCTTTGCTTGGAATGACATTTCTGGAGGAATAAGCTTGTTGAAGACAGTTATGCCTATAGCAGGAAAACGTAAATTTGTTGTCCAGGTAGTAGGCTGCAAGGTTAACAAGGTCGAAGCCAATATGCTGGCCGAGCAATTCGAGGCCCAGGGCTGGGTTCGGGCGGACGGCATGAAACCGCCGGATCTTTATATTATTCATACTTGCACGGTTACCCAGAGAGCGGACCGCGATTCGCGGCGTTTGATTATTCGGGCGCGGGAAAAAAATCCCCACGCCATGATCGTGGTCAGCGGATGCCTGGCCGAACTGGAGCCGGATTATTTATCCGGGCTGCCCGGGGTTATTGCCGTTATCCCACAGGCCCGGAGGGGTCGGGCGGCGGATATTGCGCGGCAGACACTTTCCTCGAGTTCATCACGGACGGTTAAGGGGTTGCGGCCTAATGGGCAATTTGACCAACTCCCAAAGGAAAGGCCGGAATCAAATCCCAACCTTTTTTTTCGCCAACCATATAAAGCCAAGCGAAGCGGCCGGGCCCGGGCCGTGATAAAGGTGGAGGACGGGTGCGACGGCCAGTGCACTTATTGCCGCGTGAGATTGGCCAGAGGGCAGCCGGTATCGCGTCCTTTGCCTGATATACTGAAAGAGGCTGAGAGCTTAATCGAGTCCGGCTTTCAGGAGATAGTGATTACCGGAGTAAACCTGGGATGCTGGCAGCCGGGCCTGGGTCACCTGATATCGGTCATGGCGGATTTGCCCGGTGAATTTCGCCTGCGTATTTCCTCGCTTGAGCCCCAGCACATTACGCCTGAGTTTATCACGGCTTTTGCCAAGGCCGGGGACCGGGTTTGTCAGCATTTGCACCTGCCCGTGCAGAGCGGGGATGACGGGATACTCTCCGCCATGGGACGCAGATACACGGTTTCTGAATTAAAACAGAGGATAGAGCAACTGAAAACCGTCCGGCCGGGATTGGTATTAACCGGGGATGTTATAGTCGGTTTTCCCGGGGAATCCGACCAAGCCTTTGAAAATACCTGCCAATTAGTTAAGGAGGGCGGTCTGGTCAGGCTGCATGTATTTCCTTTTTCAGCCCGGCCGGGAACTTTGGCTGCCGTATTACCAGGGCAATTACCCAGCCGGGAAATTACGGCTCGGGCTAAAAAACTAAGGGCTCAGGGCGCGAAACAGGCGGAAATCCACCGTAAATCCCTAATTGGCCGGGATG
>DAOVYW010000232.1 GCA_030635415.1 Candidatus Firestoneibacteriota bacterium | reverse complement strand
TGCCCGGACAATTACCCAGCCGGGAAATTACGGCCCGGGCCAAAAAGCTTAGGACTTTAGGCGCGGAACTGGCGAAAACACACCGTGAATCCATGATCGGACGGAATGCGGATGTGCTCTTGGAGCGTGAGCATATTCGCGGCGAGTGGCTGGGAACTACTGCGACCTATGACCGCGCCATAGTATTCACTACGGCATCGGATGTAATGGCCGGTCGCTTGATTAAGGGCCGGATTACCGGGCTATCCGGGGAATTAATGATGGTTGACGGAGGGGAATTATGAACCTATTTGGAAGAATTTTCAGCGGGTTTCGTAAACACGAGATGGGAATTATAATCGCTCTGCTGGTGGGCGGTTTTTTCAGCCTGATGGCTTATTATGATTTTTTCGCGGATTATGAAAACAAATTCCACGATCTGCGTTTTATGCTGCGTGAAATCCGCGAGCCGGAGCCGGATGATAAAATTATTATTGTGGCAATTGACGATCAATCCCTGGACGCAGTGAAATACCGCTGGCCCTGGCCGCGTTCGATATACGCCAGGGTAATTGACAATTTATCAATGGCCGGGGCTACGGTAATAGCTTTTGACTTGATATTTTCCGAGCCCACCAGGGAAGAATTGGAAATCCAGGACCGGATTCTGGGCAATGCCATTATCCGGTCGCGCGCCTGGATAGTTTTAGCGAGTAAATTTTATACTAAAAAAACGGATCGCGTCACCCAGAGAGCCTATGTGGCGGCTCTGCCCAAGATCGATCCGGGCAAGACGCATGTGGGGTATGTTAATTATTGGCCGGACGATGACCAGATCATGCGCCATGCCGCGTTGCTTCGCAAGCATCAGGGTAAACTCTACCAGTCTTTTGTTCTGAAAATACTCTCGCGGTTTTACCGTATCAAGTCACCCCGGCCAACTCTCACTAATAAACTGTTGACCTATGGGCCACTGAAGATTTCCGTGAAACGGGGAGCACGGCTGATAATTAACTACCGGGGTGGGCCGGGAAAATTCAAGACTATCTCAATTGACAATATTCTCGATGCCGAAATATTTGAGGGGCTTAGGGAGACCGGTATGTTTAAAGATAAAATCATTCTGATCGGTCCGACTTTTACCGAGGCGCAGGATATTCACTCTACGCCTTATTCCCCGAAATTCGGCGATTTGAAGGAGGCCGGCAAAACCTCGGGCGTGGAGATCCACGCCAATGTGCTGGATACAATTTTGCAAGGGGATTATTTAAAAACCCTGGACACGCTGCCCCGGACCTTGATTTTTCTGGGTCTTGCTTTACTGCTGGCCCTGGTAAATGTTCACTTGCGTCCTTTTAAAGCTCTGCTGGTATTATGCGCCATGTGCGTACTTTATTTAATGATCAGTTTCTGGGTGTTCTGGGAGTATAACCTGATAATGCCTGTGGTTAATATCATACTCGCGCTCTTTATCACCCATCTCGGAGTTATGGTTTACCTCCTGCTGACAGAAGAACGTCATAGCCGTCAGATCAAGAATATATTCTCCCGGTATGTATCGCCCAAGGTGGTGGAGGAATTGGTTAAAGATCCTCACGCCAAGTTGAAGCTGGGTGGGAATAAGCAGGTGGTTACGGTTTTATTCTCGGATATTCGTGGGTTTACGACTTTATCCGAGGAGCAGGCGCCCGAGGTTGTAGTGGAACTCTTGAATGAGTATTTTCAGACCTGGACCAATGTGATTTTTAAATATGACGGCACGGTGGATAAATTTATCGGAGATGCGATTATGGCGATTTTCGGGGCGCCGGTGGCGCATCCGGATGATCCCCTGCTGGCCGTACAGGCCGCCCTGGCCATGCAGGCGGCGCTTAAGGAACTGAATGATAAGTGGGGGGCTGAAGGCAAAAGGACATTTAAAATTGGAGTGGGAATAAATACCGGAGAGGCGATTGTCGGAAACATGGGCTCCCAGCAAGCCATGGGATATACAGTTATTGGCGATGCCGTGAACTTGGCGTCCCGGCTGGAAGGGAAGACCAAGGATCTGGGCGCGGAGATATTAATATCCGAGAGTACTTATCAGGCAGTGAGGAATACCATCGAGGTGCAGGAATACCGGGACATAACAGTTAAGGGAAAAGCCCGGACCATGTCAGTATATGAAGTAAGGGGCTTAAAAGTTTAGCGGGAATATATAATTAACGTATTGGCTGTTCGTAATGGCATCGCCGGTAGTTGTAGGGGCGTTTAATTAAACGCCCCTACATCCCGTGGGATGTTTAGCCAGGCTTTTGAGGGTTTGGAAAAAACAGAATATTCCCATGCAGAAAAGCGAATGTCTAATATATTACTAACTGGAAGGCAATCATGAAAACACTTTTATTTATAATTATAAGTCTGGTATTAATTAAATTGCTGGTTATGTTTATGGAGCAAAAAAGTTTATACTATCCCAGCCCGGATATCCCGGCAACCCCGGCAAATATAAATCTGCCGTACGAGGAAGTGTATTTTCGTGCCCAGGACGGGGAGACACTGCATGCTTGGTTTATCCCGGCAAAAAATCCCATAGCCACGGTCTTGTATTGTCATGGCAATGCCGGTAATATTTCACACCGTTTGCACCGGGTGAAATTTTTCCATGATATGGGAATCAATCTCCTGATCTTCGATTACCGGGGATATGGCAAGAGTTCGGGCCGGCCGGGCGAAAAAGGCCTGTACCAAGACGCCCAAGCCGCGTATGATTATTTAATCGCGGAAAAAAATGTCAGAAGCAAGGACTTGGTGGTGTATGGAAAGTCCCTGGGCGGTGCGGTGGCCGTGGATTTATGCCTAAAACGGGAGGTGGGGAAATTAATTCTGGAAAGCACCTTCTCCTCGACAGCAGAAGTGGCGAAGGAGATTTATCCGTTTTTGCCCATAACCCTGTTACTGACCCAAAAATATAATTCGCTTAAAAAAATCGATAAAATAAATATTCCCAAATTAATCGTTCACGGCCGGGATGATGAGATAATAAAATTCAAACATTCCAAAATGTTATATGGAAAAGCAGCCGAACCCAAGAAACATCTGCCATTTGCCGGCG
>DAOVYW010000018.1 GCA_030635415.1 Candidatus Firestoneibacteriota bacterium | reverse complement strand
GGATCTGGAAAGCGTTTGCAAACATTTTTAAGGACTACGCGTGCCAAAGTTAACCTCCTTGAACCGCTATAAATATTCTATCGCTTTACAGAAAGGATTTCCAAGCGGATTATGCAAAATATTTTGTACACATAATACAAATTTTCCGGTGATAATGTCAATATTTATTTACTTTTAATCGTTTTTCTTTTAAAAAGCCGGCGCCGGTGCTGAGCCACAACTGCCCGAACCCGAGCCGGGCTGGTCCCTCCCTGGGAGGATTTTGCGCCCACAGCTCTGGAAAGTTTCACATCCTGAATAATTCCCGGCTGAAAAGCAGGATGAAATTTGCGCCATTCCGCCAAACTCAGGTTTTCCAGACCAAGTCCCTTTTGCGCCACTGCGGTAACCACTCGGCCGACCACGGCATGCGCCTCGCGAAAAGGCACTCCCTGCCGAACCAAATGATCAGCTGCTTCCGTCGCGTTGGGAAAACCACGTCCACAGGCCTGTTCCATTCTCGTTTGATTAAACCGGAGCGAGGCCAGCATGGGGGGCAGGATAAAAAACGATTGCTTCAGCGTATCTACACTGTCGAACACCGGCTCCTTGTCTTCCTGGAGATCCCGGTTATAAGTCAGGGGCAGACCCTTAAGCACGGTTAATAAAGTCACCAGGTTTCCGTTCAGGCGCCCGGACCGGCCCCGCAGAAGCTCGGCTATATCAGGATTACGTTTCTGGGGCATAATCGAGGAGCCGGTGGCAAATCCCTGGTCAAGGGTTAAAAAATTATATTCCACGCTGGAAAAAATCACCAGTTCTTCCGCCAGCCGGGAAAGATGCACTCCGCAAATAGCGGCTGAGGAAAGAACCTCCAGACCAAAATCCCGGTCTCCTACCGTATCCATGGAATTCGCCGTTACCCGGGAAAACCCGAGGAGTTTCGCGGTCATTTTTCGGTCTATGGGATGACCGGTTCCGGCCAGGGCGGCCGCGCCCAAGGGAAGTTCATCCAGGCTGCCTTTTAAAAGCTGCTGAAATCTTTTTTCATCACGGCTAAATGCTTCTAAATGCGCCAGTAGCCAATGAGACACCAGTACCGGCTGGGCTGACTGCAAATGGGTATATCCCGGCATAATCCACTGAATATGTCTTTCCGCCAGTTTTAGCAGTACCTGTTGAACGCCTGACAGCCCTTGAACAATTTTCGCAACTTCATGCCGCAGATAGAGTTTTAAATCTGTAACCACCTGATCATTGCGCGACCGGGCGGTATGCAATTTCCCCGCCACCGCCCCGATTATTTCATGCAAACGGCGTTCCACTAACATATGCACATCTTCATCCTGCCTGCAAGCTTCCAGCCGGCCGGCCTTCCATTCCTTGAACACTTGGTCCAATCCTTTCAGAATCCGCCGGCCCTCCCCGGGCGTCAAAATTCTACACTGGACCAACATTCGGGTATGGGCTATGCTCCCCCGTATATCATATTCTAAAAGGCGGAAGTCTACTGCCAGAGAGGAGGTGTAATCCTCGGCCCGGGGATCCGCCGGTTTTGTAAAACGGCCTTCCCAGGCCTTGCCTGGGATTTTGGATTTTCCGGTCTTGGTTCTATTACTCGCTATCATTTTCTTGCCCTTTTCTTCAACTCCGCCCTGACCTTTATCGGTAATCCATAGAGAGCGATAAATCCGGTGGCATCGGACTGTTGGTAAACCTCATCCCTTCCGAAAGTAGCCAATTCCTTTGAAAAGAGTGAGTTCCGCGAGCACCGCCCTACCGTCTGAACCTGCCCCTTAAAAAGTTTCATACGCACTTCGCCGGTAGCTGGTTTCAGGACATGGTTCATAAAAGCATCCAGCGCTTCGCGCAAAGGAGTGAACCACTGGCCATTATATACAATCTCTGCGTATTTAAGCGCCAATTGCGCCCGATAATGCATGCTTTCACGATCCAAAACCAGGCCGGCCAGCTCATGCAGCGCTGCGATAAGTACCGTGCCGGCCGGGGTTTCATAGACTCCCCGGGATTTCATACCCACTAATCTGTTTTCCACCAGATCGGTTCTGCCCACCCCATGCTTTCCGGCCAGTTTGCTCAAGCGCAGAATCAGGGAAACCATATCGAATTTAACGCCATTTAAACTTATGGGCCGGCCCTCCTGAAAACCGATAGTCACATAAGCCGGTTTATCCGGCGCCAGCTCAGGATCCTTGGTCAGCATCCAGACCCGCTTATCCGGCTCCTGCCAGGGATCTTCCAACTCTCCACCCTCATGGGAGATGTGCCAGAGATTGCGGTCCCGAGAATAGATTTTTTTTATCGACTGGGTAACTGGTATGCGTTTTTGCTTGGCATATTGCAAAGCGTCTTCCCGGGATTGGATCTTCCACCCGGCTTCCCGCCAAGGCGCGATTACTTTCAATTGGGGCGCCAGCGCCTGGTAGGCCAGTTCAAAGCGAACCTGGTCATTGCCTTTGCCGGTGCACCCGTGAGCTACGGCATCCGCGCCTTGCTGCAAAGCCACGGCAACCTGGTGTTTGGCAATTAAAGGCCGGGCAATAGATGTTCCCAGCAGATACTTATTTTCATATATCGCGCCCGATTTCAACAGGGGAAGTAAATAATCCTCGGCAAATTCCCTTTTCAGATCCAGGACAAAACATTTTGCCGCTCCGGTCTGCCGGGCCTTAGCCTTAAGGCCGCGTAATTCCTCCTCCTGGCCGACATCGGCCGCCAGGGCTACTACTTCGCAGTTGTAATTTTCCTTTATCCAGGGAATCATGATGGACGTATCCAATCCACCGGAATAAGCCAGAACTACTTTGCGGATTTTCATATTATTTTTACCTTTTTCCCATCAGCAGCGCCAGAATAGCTTTCTGAACATGCAACCGGTTCTCGGCCTGATCAAAAACAACAGACTGTGACCCATCAATAACTTCTTCCGTAACTTCCTGGCCGCGATGTGCCGGGAGACAGTGCAAAAAAACGGCGTGCGGCGCAGCCTGGACCATTAACTTGGCATTAACCTGGTATTTTTTAAACCTCCGTACCCGCTCAGCCTGCTCTTTTTCATGCCCCATGGAAGTCCAAACATCGGTATAAACCGCATCCGCCCGGTCAACTGCCCGGCTCGGATCCTGGGTGATATAGATTTCCCCCCCGCTTTTCCAGCGGTCTTTTTCGCTCAGTTCTATGGTATGCTTGTCCATCTCGTATCCGGGAGGCGAGGCCAAGGCCAATTCGATCCCGGTTTTGGCGGCGCCAAAAATCAGCGAACGAGCCACATTGTTGCCATCCCCGATGTAAGCCAGACGAAGACCTTTTAATTTCCCAAAACGCTCCTTAAGCGTGAACAAATCCGCCAGTGCCTGACAAGGATGCGCATAATCCGTAAGCGCATTGACCACCGGAATCCTGGCACAACGGGCTGTCTCGACCACTTTACGATGGGTATCCGTTCGTATAATAATACTGTCCACGTAACGCGAGAGCACCTGCGCCGTATCCGCTATCGTCTCGCCACGACCCAACTGCAGATCGCGTCCGGCCAGGTAGAGCATGGTTCCTCCCAGATGATACATCGCCGTTTCAAAAGAAACGCGTGTGCGGGTGGAATTTTTTTCAAAAATCGCGGCCATGACCTTGCCTTTCAGCGGTTGATCCCCTTTCCCCCGCCCGCGGGACATTTTAAATTCCGCCGCCGTGCGCAAGATCAGATCCACATCCTGAACAGTCAGCTGGCTGATACTCAGCAGACTACCGACCGAGAGTGATTTCTTGGTTGACTTTGTACTAACTTTTGCTTTGGTTTTAACTACCATTATATTTTTTACTCCTTTGTAATATATTAAAAGCCTGTCGGACTTAGGCGCAAAAGCGGATTTTAAGCGCTCCGACTCCCAGCCATGCTTTTTTCCATACGTGCATATGTACCCACAGGTTGTAGGGGCGTTTAATTAAACGCCCCTACAACTTCCGGGATGCCATGACAAACGGATAATTGATTGTCCCCTTTTTTCTTTTCTACTTTATTTCCTTTAAAATCCCTTTTAATATTTTACAGGCCTCATCCACCTCGGCCCGTCCGATAGTGAGCGCCGGCAGAAAGCGCAGCACATTGCCGGCCGTACAATTAATCACCAGTCCCCGTTCCAATGCCCTTCGGACCGTTTCCGGCCCCTGCTCTTTCATTTCCATGCCCCACATCATTCCGACTCCCCGCACTCCTATAATCTTTTGCGGATAGGTCTTAGCCAAAGCGTCCAACTGCCCACCCAAATAAGCGCCTATATCTTTCACGCCCTCCAGGAATCCCGGTTTATCCAATTCCGAGAGCAGTTCGCATCCAGCCGCCGCGGCTACGGGATTTCCTCCAAAAGTGCTGCCATGGTCGCCTACTTTCAACACTCCCGCAATATCCTCGCGAGTAACCAGGGCCGAGATCGGCAATCCCCCGCCCAGGGGTTTACCCAACAGCAATATATCCGGGATGACCCCGGTCATTTCATAGGCGTTTAAATATCCGGTCCTCCCCAGACCGCATTGAACTTCATCCAAGATTAAAAGTAGGTTGTTCCGGTGGCAAAGCTCCCTTACTTTCCGGAGATATTTCTTTTCCGCCGGGTAAATTCCTCCTTCTCCTTGAATGGGCTCCAACATTATAGCGCAGGTCCGGTTGGAAATGGCCGAAGCGGCCGCCACAAAATTATTCAAAGGCGCATATTTAAAACCGGGAAGCATGGGATCTATGTCTTGGTGATACTTTTCCTGACCTGTGGCCGATAAAGCACCATAGGTGCGGCCGTGAAAAGAATCGCGCATGGTTAAAATTTCAAACCGGTCTTCCGTAGTTCTGTTCTGCCGCGCCCATTTCCGGGCAATTTTTATTGCCAACTCCACGATCTCAGCCCCGCTGTTGGCAAATAAAACCCGGTCTCCAAAAGTAGCTTGGACCAAACGCCGGGCCAGTTCCACCTGAGTCTCCAGGTAATACAAATTGCCGGCATGGACCATTCGCTCCATTTGAGTGCGCATGGCGTGGCCTTGCGCCGGATGGGCATAACCTAGATTCATTACCGCGTGTCCGGAAAAAAAATCCAGATACTTCCGTCCTTCACGGTCCCAAAGCCGGCATCCCTCCCCTCGCTCCCATACCACGGGAAAGCGATTAGCAACCCGCGCCAGGCAGGCTGTTCCGGAACGAATAATTTCAGCCCCGCTGATGGATTCTTTATTCACTCGCTCTTTCCCCCCTGATCATCTCGGTGCCTATTCCCTGATCCGTAAAAAATTCCAGGAGCATGGCATGCGAAACCCGGCCATCGATAATATGGGTTTTGCGCACTCCACCGTTAAGCGCCCTTTCACAGGCCCGCACCTTGGGCAGCATACCTCCCTGGATGATTCCCCGGCCTATCATATCCTCTATCTCCTGCGTCCTAAGGGTTGGGAGCAAGGTATCCGGCTTTTGGAGATCCCGCATAATCCCGGGTACATTGGTAAGCAGCACCAGCTTGTCGGCCCGCAGGGTCAGGGCTATGGCCGCGGCTACATCATCGGCATTGATATTATAGGTATGGCCCTCATGATCAACTCCCACGGGCGCAATGACAGGAATAAACTTTTCCCGGTCTAAAATATTAATTATTTCGGGATGAACTTCCAGCACTTCGCCGACAAATCCCAGATCTACTCCCGGCATCACGGCTTTGCGGGCCGTTAAAAGACCTCCGTCCTTGCCTGAGAGTCCCACTGCCCGGCCGCCATGCCGGTTCAAACCTGCTACTATCTCCTGGTTAAGCTTCCCCACTAAAACCATTTCTATAATTCCCACGGTTTCCAGGTCCGTAATCCGGCGTCCCTGGGAAAATTCCGTTTTCTTGCCCATCAGTTCCATGGCGCGGGTAATCTCATGCCCCCCGCCATGCACAATCACCGGGTTCATGCCCACAAATTTCATTAATACAATATCCTGTAGAATTTCCTGCTTAATGGTCTCATCAGCCATGGCAGCCCCGCCATATTTAACTACCACGGTTTTCCCCCAAAACTCCTTGATGTAGGGCAGGGACTCGATTAGTACTTTAGCTTTGGAAATCAATGCTTCCATGAAAAACTCCTCATAAAATCCGCAATTCAAACAGTAGTAAAACCTCCCGTCATTCCGGCATGATTTTAGCCGGAATCCAGAAAAGCACTGTAATATAAGCAAAAGCATTTCCTGGATACCGGCTTTCGCCGGTATGACGAGCTTAGCTTGTCGTTTCCGCAATAGATATTAGTTACTGTCTGAACCGCAGTTATAAAATATACCGGCTTAAATCCTGGTCTTTCAGCAGATCCCCGATCCGCTCCTTAATATATTCCGGCGTTACCGTAACCGTGTTACCCGGCATCTCCGAAGCATTAAAACTGACCTCCTCCAGAATCCTCTCCAGCACTGTATGCAGCCGTCGAGCACCGATATCCTCGGTCATCTGGTTGGCACGAAAAGCCACCTCTGCCATTTCCGCGACGGCCGGCTCGGTAAATTCCAGGTTAACGCCCTCGGTTTCCATTAAGGCTTTATACTGTTTGGTCAGCGCTTGACGCGGTTCCGTCAATATACGTACAAAATCCTCGGTTTTTAAAGAAGTCAGTTCAGCCCGCAAAGGAAACCGTCCCTGTAATTCCGGAATCAGGTCCGAGGGTTTGGAAACATGAAAAGCGCCGGCCGCGATAAAAAGGATATGATGCGTGCGCACCTCGCCATGCCGGGTATTCACGGTTGTGCCTTCCACAATGGGGAGCAGATCGCGCTGTACTCCCTCCCGGGAAACGTCCGGTCCGCGATGCTGTTCCCGGCCGGCCACTTTATCCAGTTCATCAACAAAGACAATGCCCATCTCTTCCACGCGCTTGACCGCGTCAGACTTAACTTCATTGATATCCACCAGACGGCTGAGTTCTTCCTGCAACAGACGGCGTCTGGCTTCAGATACTTTGGTTTTACGTTTGCGTGTATCTCTCCCTCCGCCCGGCATAATATTCTGCATCATATCCTGCAGATTCATTCCGATTTCTTCCATGTTGGTTCCGGAAAAAACTTCCACCATGGGTACCGGCGCTTCCTTGATCTCTATCTCCACATTCTCTTCCTCTAACTCGCCGGCTTTCAATTGCTCACGAACTTTCTCCCGGGCTTCCTGGTATTTCTGACTGCGGAGTTCTTGTGCTTCATGCTGGTCCGGGATTGTCCCACTCCGGCGCTTGGATGGCGGCGGCACTAAAATCTCGATCAGCCGTTCGTTCACACGCGCCTCGGCTTTAGGCTGTACCTGGGCAAACCGCTCTTCACGGACCATGTTTACGGCCTGATGTGTCAGATCACGTATCATGGATTCCACATCGCGTCCCACATATCCCACTTCAGTATATTTGGATGCCTCCACTTTAATAAAAGGCGCGCTTACCAAAGCAGCCAGACGCCGGGCAATCTCGGTCTTGCCCACGCCGGTTGGCCCTATAAGAATAATGTTCTTGGGCGTAACCTCCTCCCGCATATTCTCAGTCAGCAGGCGGCGGCGCAGCCGATTGCGAAGGGCGATTGACACGATCCGCTTGGCCTGGGCCTGGCCCACGATATATTTATCCAGTTCCTGGACAATCATGCGAGGCGTAAGTTCAGGCTCGCGAACGGTTACAGTATTGATTGCTTTCATAATTCTTCCACCCTTATTTCATTATTGGTATAAATACAGATATCCGCCGCGATTTTCATGGCCTCAACAGCCGTTTCCAGGGCTGATAATCCGGTATGCATTAATAACGCTTTAGCGGCTGCCAGAGCATAAGTCCCCCCCGAACCAATGGCCGCAACATCTTCATCCGGCTCGATCACCTCCCCGGCGCCGCTCACCACCAGGGTTTTCTCCCGGTCAGCGACCAACAGAAGCGCCTCCAACTTTCGCAGCACTTTGTCCGTCCGCCAATCCTTGGCCAACTCCACCGCCGCCCGGGTAAGGTTGGCATGATACTGCCCAAGCTTCTCTTCAAAACGCTGGAAAAGAGTGAAGGCATCCGCCACTGAGCCGGCAAACCCGGCTAAAACCCGGCCCTCGTCCAAGCGCCGTAATTTATCGGCCTTCCGCTTCATTAAAGTATCGCCAATAGTAACCTGTCCGTCCCCGGCCAACGCAACCCGGTCTCCGCGCCGAACCGCCAGGATAGTCGTAGCCCGAAAAATTTCACCTGTCATATAATGCCTGCCTTTCCAAATTTTGTAATATATCAGCTATTCAGGAATATTTCATGCTGTTTTTTCAAGCCCTCGAAAATTGAAATATTCCACTTACAGGATGTAGGGGCGTTTAATTAAACGCCCCTACAACTTCAGGTGATACTATAACTAACGGCTCAATATATCAACTTTTTTTCACGCCCGGGGATGGGCTTTGCGATATACAGCTTTTAATTTTTCGGCTGTGACATGCGTATAAATCTGGGTAGTAGAAAGATTCGTATGTCCCAGAAGCTCCTGAACCGAACGCAGGTCCGCGCCATTATCCAGAAGATGGGTGGCAAAAGAATGTCGTAAACTGTGGGGCGAAATTCCCTGTGGCATCCCACCCGCCCGCCGAATATACTTCTTTACTAAACGCTCAACGCTGCGCGGACTCAGCTGATCCCCGCGCACATTCCGGAAAATCACCTCCCCGGACCGGGGCGGATCACTATCCAGATAGTTCCGCAAGGCGTCCAGAGCCGGCCGGCCCATGGGAAGAATACGTTCCTTGCGGCGTTTTCCCATAACCTTAACCAGTCCGGCCGGGAAATCAATATCCTGATATCTAAGCTGGAGCAATTCTGACAGCCGCATCCCGGTGGAATAAAATGTTTCCAGGATGGCGCGGTCCCGCCGTCCCTGGCGGGAATCCGCTTCCGGTGCATGCATAAGCCGGGCCGCACACTTTTGGTTGAGAAATCGAGGTAAATTATGTTCTCCCTTGGGCGTACTGACACCCATTGCCGGATTATGGCTTATCTTTCCTAGCCGCTTCCAATACCGGTAAAAAGCTCGTAAACCGGCCAGGTGTCGGGCAATACTGGAACGAGCGCTGCCGCGATCCTGAAGACGGGTCAGATAAACCCGCAGCGTACGGTATGTAACTTGAAAAGGAAATTCCCGGCCGGCTACGATTTTAAAATCTTTAAGGTCCTGAGCGTACGCCTTTATGGTGTACGGGGAAGCATTACGTCCGTGCTTTAAATAATCTATAAACAAATGAACCGCATCATCCATCGACCTTCCCCGGATAAACTTTTTCCAGGATCCGCGAGAATTCGTAAATAAATTTGATGATAGTGAAATTGCCCTGGTAAGCCTTTTTACTGGAAGCAATTTTATCCATCATCTCGCGCAATCCCTGCTTAAACAGCTGAGGCGGCAATATATTCTGCATGGCATTTATCCTCAAAAACGCCAATTCGTTGATGCCTTTGAGAAATCCCTGTTCCCGCTGCGGTACGGGCAGATAATTTTTAGCTTTTAATAAACGCTCAAAATTTATCAAGCCTCCGGATATGCGGGTACCGTCCTCCCGCTCTTCCACACCGCGAAAAATATCCGGATATTTAAGCGCTGCCTGGTTAAAAGCCCCCTGGAAAACGGCTTCAATTTCACGAGTCTCCATATGTTTCGCGCAGATTTTAAACATAATGCGGAAAAGATCCTCATAAATAGCCACCAGGCAAAGGTCCAGTATTTCGGATGTAAACTTGGCTTTTTCCTGCTCATCCGGGAGTTCGTCCGGCGGTATGACCGGATCGGTTTGAGCCCCATGTCCGTGGAGATCCCCTTCCCCTATGGATTCGTAAACATTGATCTCGCCGTCTTCATCCGCATTTTCGACCATCTCGGACATCAGCTTCACGGGAAACTCCATCTGCTCCGGTGAAACCTCATAGGCAAAATAACCCTTCCCGGTCTGGCCCCCGTAAAAAGTGAGATAATTAAGGGTGTTTTTCATTTTGAATTCCAAATAACCGGTAAAACGCTTGCGGATAAAAAGCGACAATAAGCTGTTAAAATTAATCTGCTTGGTTTTCAATCCGCTATGCGTCGGTTCAAACATGAAAGTCCCCATAATTACTATCATTACCAGTTTGGATATTTCATGAAAACCTATCACACCCTCTTTCTGAATACGCAATTTTTCCAGGGCTTCGCCCACCGTTAAAATTTCCCGGCCGCTGGGATAAAAGCGTCCGGCCTTGACAGCCTTGCCGCCAAGCAGAAAAATAATATCCTGACTGTCCGGGTAGCGTACATCTAAATAACTGGCTACCCGTCTCTGGCCTTCAGTCAGTATTTTTTCCAGTTTGGCCGTCTTCAAGGGAATATTATCCACTACTATGCGAAAGGAAGGCAGTTTTAAATGTTTCATAACTGCTTATTCCCTTCACTCTCGGGTTTTTCGGAACGGTTGTAATTGCAATTTTCTCCCGGACAAATCACCTGCATCCCCTGCTTTTTGGTATATTTCTGGGTTAGATACAAGTTACCGCACTGCGAACAAACTTCGGCCAGAGGTTTATTCCAAGAAACAAAATTACACCGGGGGTAATTACTGCATCCGTAAAATATTCGACCCCGTTTGCTTTTACGTTCAATGATCTGCCCGCCGCACTCCGGCTGCGGGCAGGAGACCCCAATCTCCTGGTTGATTGATTTTGTAGACTTGCAGTCCGGATAGCGGCTACAGGCCATAAATTTCCCAAAACGGCCGTACTTGATCTGCATGGAACCGCCGCACTTTTCGCAAATTTCATCCACGGTTTCTTCCGGTTTAGCCACAATTTTCCCCTGATTATCTTCTCCCATTTGCTTGGTATTGCGGCAAGCCGGATAATTGGAACAAGCAATGAATTTACCATGCTTGCCCCACTTAACCACCAGGTTGGCGCCGCATTTCTCGCACTTTTCCCCCTCCAGCTCTACCTCGACCTGGGATTTAATATCCCGCATATCTTTTTTAGCCTTTTCCATTTCCCGCTTAAACGGTTCGTAAAATCCCTTTAAAACTTTAACCCAGCCGGTCTCTCCGGTCTCGATCGCATCCAGTTCATTTTCCAGGTCAGCGGTAAACTCAATATTCAGAATATCCGGAAAATTCTCCACTAGCAGATCATTAATAATTATTCCCAGCTCTGTGGGATGGAACCGGACTTCCTGCCGTTCAATGTATTTACGCGCTAAAATAGTATTGATAACCGGTGCGTACGTGCTCGGCCGGCCAATATTATTTTCCTCCATGGCTTTAACCAGCGTAGCGTCATTGTAACGAGGCGGCGGTTGGGTGAATTTCTGATCCGGCCGGAGTTCCTTGAGAAAAAGTACCTGCCGCTCATTCAAGGGCGGGAGCAATTTGTTGTCCTCCGAGGCCGATACTCCCGCAACCTGGTCGGCCAAGACTTCGCTATAAGCCGCCATAAAACCCTGAAACCTCATGATCGAACCGGAGGCGCGCAATCCATATTCTCCGGCCTCGATCTCGACCAGAGTGGCGTCAAAAACCGCGGGTGTCATCTGAGAAGCCAAAAAGCGCTGCCAGATCAACCGGTATAATTTATACTGGTCCGGGGTTAAATGTTTTTTCAGTCTCTCCGGCGACCGATTTTTCATTATAGAGGTGGGATGCACGGCTTCATGGGCATCCTGAACCTGCTTTTTCATCTTATAATGGGGCGGCTGCTCCGGCGTAAAATCAGGACCAAAGGTTTGGGTAATCAATTCCCGGGCCTGAGCCTGGACCTCAGCATTGAGCCTGACCGAATCCGTACGCATGTAAGTAATCAACCCTACCGACCCTTCATCCCCGATATCCAATCCCTCATAGAGCTGTTGGGCCACCATCATGGTTTTTTTAGCGGTAAAGCGCAGTTTAGAGGACGCTTCCTGCTGAAGTTTACTGGTAATAAACGGGGGTGCAGGATACCTGCGCTGCTCTTTCTTTTCAACTTTGGAGACAATATAGTCCGCTCCACGCAGCGCCTTAACAACCTCCTGGGTCTCGGCCTCATTGGCTAATTCCAGTTTCTTTCCCTGCCTATGGGTTACCAGTGCCGAGAATATGTCTCCGGCCTCGGTCGCTAAATCAACTTCCAGCTTCCAGTATTCCCGGGACACAAATTTTTCAATCTCTCTTTCCCGGCTTACTACCAACCTTACGGCCACGGATTGCACCCGGCCGGCGGAGAGCCCTTTACGCACCTTCTTCCATAACAGGGGAGAGATGGAATAGCCAACCAGGCGATCCAGAATGCGGCGTGCCTGTTGAGCATCTACCATGTGCTGATTAATCTCCCGGGGCTGTTTTATAGCCTCCCCTATGGCCCTCCGGGTGATTTCATTAAACCTAACCCGGAATATCTTACTTTTACCACTGTTTAGTTCATGTTTAAGGTGCCAGGAAATCGCCTCCCCTTCCCGGTCAGGGTCAGGCGCCAGATAGATATTATCAGCTTTTGCCGCTGCCTGTTTCAATTCCTTCAATATTTTAGAGCGGGCCCGGATAGTAATATAATGGGGCTTAAAATCATTCTCGACATCCACCCCCAACCGGCTTTTGGGCAGATCCCGGACATGTCCCATAGAGGCCTTGACCGTATAATCCTTGCCCAGGAATTTATTAATGGTTTTAGCCTTTGTTGGTGACTCAACTATTACCAGGTTTTTCGGCATACTCTAAATTATTCCTCCAAAAATTTTTCAATGATTTAATCATAGCCCCTTATTAAAGTCAATACCTAGAACCAAAATAGAAGTTTTACAAAATAGAAGCAAACGGTTTTAAAACAAACCTCAAATTATGGATTCGATCCAAATGAAAATTAACCGGCCATACGTTTGCATGGTTTACAGCAATAGTAGGGGCGGACCCCCGTGTCCGCCCGGCAAAGAATTTGCATGTACCCGAATTCATTGGGCCGGCATGGAAGCCGGCCCCTACGTTTGCATAGTTTACGGCAATAGATGTAGGGGCGTTTAATTAAACGCCCTTACACAAACGATATACTTACCCTCTTCTGGTAACCACTCGCAATAACTTTTTTCTATCTCGTTTTCAGGGCCTAAAACCGTAAACTGAAATATCCCGTAAGCGTCCCGTACTTCATGGAAAATTCAGACAACTCCGGCAGGCCGGAAAATCCGGCCCAGCCGAAAGAATACAACAGCGCCAGCGCCCATCCGGCTGAATCCCGGTATTCCATTTGAATTCCGCCTTCCCATCGTTGACCCCGGCCGCTGGAATTATAAGTGTGAATCGCAAATATCTCCGGTGCCACATAAGTGTTTTGATAAACCTCAATATAAGCTGCCGGCGAATAAGCCATACATAATTCCAGCGTAAGATCTTGGCTCCTCAGAGGAATATATTTAATAATCAAGTCATAGGCATGATTCCTGTATTCCAAGTATGTTATATCATAATCGCCGGCGTAATGTCTCAGCGCATGGTCGGAAAGACGAACACCCACGCCCATAGATTCTAAAAAATAAAACCCCGCCTCTACATTGTATCTCTGCTGCCAAGCCCATTGAAAAGGTTCGGTTGAAAAAGGCAGAATACCAGTACCTTGCCACTCACCGCTCACATTCCAATCCGACAGACTGCCGGAAAATTTCAACACCCAAGGCCCTTCCTGCAGGCGGCATTGGGCACCAGCCAGGGTGCTTTGAATTAGGGTGGTAAAACTACGGCCCGGGTAATCCTCGGCTTGTATTTTTACTGTAAAATATTCCATGCCCCCGCCGAATTCCACTTCCATTGCCTCGGCGCGGAACACCAAGCAGAACATGGTTAAAAACAATAACACCGGAAATTTGCAGAATATATAGTATATAAATTTAATCATAATCTCCGTCCGTAATTATTGCCGCCAGCCATGCTATTGTAGGGGCGGGTTCCAAACCCGCCCCTGCTATCCTTTCACCCGATAATACACCTGCCCGGGGGTGCCTTGGACCAGCCCCTGGAGTTCCATAATTAATAATTCCGCCAATACCAGGTTGACCGGACGTTCGCAAACCGCTGCCAACTGGTTTACCTGCAGTCCCCCGGCTTCTAATGCCTGGAAAATGACGTTTTGTCCGCTGCTTAATTCCTGCCGGAAAGAATCCTTTGGCTGCCGGTGGGTATCCGGCAGAACTTGCTGCGAAGGCAATTCATCTAATATATCCTGGATACAGGTTACCAATTTGGCTCCGTCCTGAATCAGGGCATGCGTACCCCGGCAAAGCCAGGCATTATAACTTCCCGGAACAGCAAAAACCTCACGCCCTTGTTCTCCTGCCCAGCGGGCGGTAATCAATGCGCCGGAGACCGGGCCGGCTTCGACCACCAGAACTCCCCTGGCTAATCCACTGATAATCCGGTTGCGCCGGGGAAAATAGGCGGGCCGCGGATCAACTCCCAAGGGGAATTCCGAAACTATTGCTCCCTGCGTGACAAGCTGATCATGTAATTTTTTATTCGCTTCCGGATAAACCCGGTGCAAGCCGTGCGCCAGCACAGCCACGCTTCTACCACCCGCTTCCATGGCAGTCCGATGTGCCATGGTATCAATGCCCCGCGCCAGTCCTGACACTATTACAAATCCGGCCTTTACCAGGTCACTAACTATGTCCTTGACAGCTGACAATCCGTAATGACTCGGCTTACGGCTTCCGACCACGGCCAGCGCCTGCCTATCTTCAGGCTGAAATACTCCGCGAAGGTAAAGCACTGGAGGCGGGAACGCCTGGAAACGCAGCGCTTCTGGGTAATCTTTATCCTCCAGCGTAACTATCCGGCATCCGGCGTGTTGGGCTTTTGTCAATTCCTTTTCCACTGAGTCTTGCCAGTTAAAACTTGCCAATCTTTTTGCCAGGCCAATATTAATTCCACGCTGCTGCGCGAGCAGGGAATCCGGGGCGGAAAATGCGGCCAAAGGTGAACCACAGGCATCCGCCAGACGGTGGGATAATACCGGTCCTATGCCGGACATCAGATTAAGGGCTATCCAGCCCAGCCGTTTGTCAGACATGAATACCTATCCGAAGGAAATTTCGATCTGGGCGCCGTCCTGTAATGGCGTGGAAAACCCGGCTTCTTTCCCATTCACTCTTATTTTAATCGGACCGGCCTCAGGCGGCGGATTTAAGTTCAACCCTTCCAAAACCCATGAGAGTATTGGAAAGTGCTCCTTTGGCGGTTCGATCACTATGTCGGAGTTTTTGGGCACGTAGTCATTCCGCTTTGCCGGACGGCCGTCGATCAGTATCCGGCCGCCTCCAGCGTCCAGGGTGCGCTTCTTGCCGTTAACCACCACGGTGATTTCACGGGATTGGGGTAATTCTTCAATCAGATCATGCAAGCAAAAGTCGGCCGAGTTGTGACCGCACCATTCAATCCGGTCATTGGCGCGCGCGCGATAATTCGCATCTACCGTATAATTATTCACTTTTATGGTCATCCTTTTTCCCTGAAAACTTTGGGACTGGCCATTGATCCGAATCGTAAAATCACTATTTGCCGGATAATCCATGTTTAACTCCGGCACCAGTTCAGCCAGTGTATGTTTGGAAACCCACTCAAGTTTAGCCCGATCAGGAAGAATACTCTCCTCTTCCACCATCAGTCCTTGGTGAAGCAAAACCAGTTCCAGGTCATAATGCCGATCATTGATGAGACACCCTGCCGGTTCGGATGGCCGGGGTATCTTCTTTGGTAACAAAACTGCATCCTTCCCATGCCGGGCTTCCATCATCTCCACTTTGGAGCCTGATTGCAAGCTCGTATCCAGGCTAGCGGGACTGCCATTAACCGTAATCCGGCCCGGCGCTCCGGATGTGCCGGGAAGAGTCATTAATTTCCCCGCCAGAGTATAGGTCATGGCTTTCCCCGGACGGGCATGCAGGCTTTTAAGCTCACAGCCGGCTGAAAGCAGGGCGTCGAATACTGTCGGCAAACCGGTCAGTCCCAGCATTTGCACGGACTGCCCGTTTACTTCGGCATTAATAAACCGCAACCCTTTTCCGCGCAGAGAGGTTAGGGCAATGCCCAAAGGCGTAACCCCTTCTATGCCTATTAGTACACCCGTGGCGTTTTTTAAATCCAAAATAGTTTCCGGCCCCCGGATTCCCACCCGCCCAGGCTCTAGACCGAGTTCTTCGGCCAGCAATTCTCCTAAACGGGGAGTCGCGCTTCCACCGCCAACCATGACTATGGCGCGGGGGACGGAAGAATTCAATCTCCGGATGGAATCCGCGATCTCTTTGGCCAGCCGTCTTATCCCAGGCAACAGGGTTTGAAGAATTTCCCCGGCCGGCAGATTGCGGCCTTGTCCAAAAATCGTGGTAAACTCCAGCGGTTCTTTCCCGGCCGTTTCGATGGAACGTTTAATCCGCTCCGCCTCAACAAAATCGAGAAGATAATGATCACATAAGTCCTCGGTAATTTCATCTCCCGCCTGCGTAACCATGGCATAGGCGCATACTGACCCTTCCCGGGTAATGGCAATATCCGAAGTCCCGGCCCCTACATCTACTAACGCCAGATTCATCCGGCGTAAATCAGCCGGAATAACCGCCTCCATAGCGGCTATGGGTTCCAGGGTTAAAGTCCTGGCGGTAAGTCCGGCCCGGCGCAAAACCGTCATGAGTGAATTTACTACCTGACGAGGCAAAAAGGTGGTTAACATCTCTACGGATATTTCCCGGCCGCAATGACCCTCCAGAGAAACCAGCGCCTCCTGGTCTAAAAAGTAGCGGACCGGCGAAAACCCCACACAATGAAGTTCCTTTTGATTTCCCATGGCCCGTACGGATGATTGCGCGGTCCGGGCGGCGGAAAGTTCCAAATCCCGGATTTCATCGTGGGTAATTACGGTAGGATAGGAAAATCGCCTGGTCTGTACGGAAAATTCAGTCAGTAAGGCGCGGCCGGCGGCCGCCACTGCCGCTTCGGCAAAAGACAAGCCGGTAATTTCCTCCAGTTCCGTCTTGATCCGGGCAACCACTGCCGCCACTGCCTCCATCTTGTGCACTTGACCGTCCAGCATCGCCCGGTCCGGATGTTCCAATACCCGGGCCGCCAGAATTTTAAGTCCGCGTCCGTTCGGCTCCACGACCACCCCGGCAACTTTGCGGGTTCCAATATCAAAAGCCAGCAAGGGAGTAATCGGCCCGCTCATGACGACACTCTTATGGCTCGGAAAATAATATCCAGTGATCTCGAGTCGGGAATAAGCATAAAATAGCCGTCGATAATTCTATTCGCTTCCATAAATTTAGTCTTAATGCAAATAACCTCGGTCTGGGGCAAAAAATTCTTGCCGATTTCAGTCACTACTGCCTCGGCTAAATCAAATACCAATTGGGGAACGGATTGGAGCAATATGATGCCTAAAAATTCGGTCAAGGCATTAAGATATGACCCGGCCAGAATATTACCCGCCTCCTTGATGGCCGAGTGTTCCAACACCGTGAGGACTTGCCGTTCCTCGGCCTCGTTTTTGGTTAATAAACTGGCCATCTGAATTGCGCTATTTCTTGGCAGAACCAATACTATCTCGGCGGAAATATCGCCCAGGACATGCATGGTTACGCCTGCGATCAAGGATTGCGGTCCGCCCACCATCTCAACGGTCTGCAATAATTTCATGCAATGTACCTTGGGAACCGTGATCATGATTTTCTTCCCGATCAATTGGGAAAGGGCCGTAGCGGCATGTCCCGCCCCAATATTTCCAACTTCCTTCATTGCATCCAATTGCTGTTCACTAAGAACCTTCTCGGACGGCAAGTTATCTCCTCCTTTAAAAGTTATTATTTCAAATCAAAGAAGGCACATCCAAAACCAGGGCAACACGCCCATCACCTAAAATGGTCACCCCGGACAATCCTTTTACGCCTTTCAACATGGCGCTCATCGATTTGATCGCTATCTCCTGCTGTCCCAGCACCTCATCGACTAGTAAACCTATCTGCGTTTCTCCGGCCTCAATCACCAGAACAGCCTGCTCCAGCTCCGGCCGGTCTTCTTCCGGAGTATCCAGCACGCGATGAAGCCGCAGCAGAGGAAGTACTTTATCCCGATACATTACTACTTCTCCTTGCTGAACATGTTTCAACTGGATTCCCGAAAATACCAGAGTCTCCACGGTATTGATAACCGGGATGGCGTAAATTTCCCGGCTTACCCTAATCAGCAACGCCTGGATAATTGCCAAGGTCATGGGCATGCGCAGAATAAAGGTTGCTCCCTTTCCCGGTTTGCTCTCAATGCGCAAATCGCCGCCGAAGGATGTAATTTTCGAGCGTACCGCGTCCACTCCTACCCCCCGGCCGCTGACCTCCGTGACTTCATGGGCCGTAGTAAAACCGGGCAAAGCAATAAGGTTGACTGCCTCCTGTTCGGTCAAGTGTTCGGCTTCCTCAAGGTTCATGAATCTTTTCTCTACTGCGATCTGGCGGGTAACCGCCGGATCGATACCCCGGCCGTCATCGGCCACCTGGATAATCACATGGTTTTTTTGGCGTCTCGCAGACAGCCGGATCAAGCCTTGCCGATTTTTCCCGCTTTGACTCCGGGTT
>DAOVYW010000151.1 GCA_030635415.1 Candidatus Firestoneibacteriota bacterium | reverse complement strand
TTCATGACCTGCCTCCTTTATTGTGGCTCTGTAATGAGCACTTGATTAAGTTCTTGCGAACTTGTGCTTATTATAACCCACGTGTCTAAAGGAAAGGCAGGTCATTTTTTATTCCCCCACCCGTCAGCCATTATGTCTTTTGTAAAGGGGGCTGGGGGGATTTAATCAATAAAACGCCCCTATGTCCCGTGGGTGGCATATCTTAGCTTTGGGGGTATATAACATGAGCGATAACCAACCAATGCCCCATCAACAAAACACCTCTGTTTTTCGCCAAGTCCTGCGTGCTGCCTGGCTGTTGGCCGGCATAGTATTTGGCGTGGCCCTGTTAGTGTATATTAACACCTTAAATCATGCTTTCGTTTTTGATGACAACGGAGAAATAGAGCAAAACTATTACATTACCAGCCCGGCCTATCTTCCCCGGATATTTTCCACCGGCTTCTGGTCGTTTTTAGATACTCGGAATATAAAAAGATTGGGCAATTATTACCGGCCATTAAAGCATGTCTACTATATGGGGATTCACTTGGTATGGGGCGCGAAACCTTTTGGCTTTCATCTGGCAAGTATTCTTTTTCATGCCCTGGTTTCCGCCCTGCTTTTCTTTTATATTCTGGAATTCACCCGCGAACATATGTCAGCCTTTTGGGGGGCAATGATTTTTGCGGTGCATCCGGTGCATACCGAAGCCGTGGCCTGGATATCAAGTATTCCGCATATTGGCTGCCTGTTCTGGATTATGCTTACTTCTTTTATTTATTTGAAAACCCGGGAACCTCGGTTTAGAAGGCTGTTTGATTTTAATTATGTCCTGGCCGCCTTGGGTTTTCTGGCCGCCTTGTTGACCCATGAAATAGCCCTGCTTCTTCCCCTGGCCTTGGTGGTGCACGATTTTTTAAGCGGTCGTTTTCGGAATAATCCCAAAGCCTGGATACTGGAGGCGGCTAATCGTTATGCCCTGCTGGTACTGGCCGGCGGAATATATATATTCATGAGAATTCATGCCTTGAGCGATTTCGCTCCTTCCATACGCCACGCCCAATTATCCCGATTTGAATATTATATTAATGTTTTCCCACTGCTTAAGGATTATTTCGTCAAGCTGCTATGGCCTTATCCCTTGCAGGTTTGGTATACTTTTCAGCCGGTGCATACTATTTGGTCAGGGACGTTTCTTTTTTCCCTGGTGGGAATAGCGCTTTTTCTATCTCTGGGCTTATATTTATGGAAAAAACAGGATAAAACTATGCTTTTTGGCATGGCCTGGATGGTAATATTTTTAATCCCGGTTTTGAATATAAAAGCTTTAGGCGAGAACATTTTTTGTGAGAGATATCTGTATATTCCTTCCCTTGGTTTTTCGCTGGTTATATCCGGAGCCATGGCGCGTCTTTACGCCCACCGTGCTTTAAAACGCTTCGCCAAGACAGTCGGGCTTTTTCTGGTATTGCTGGCCGTTCTCCTGGGCGCTTCAACTATTGATCGCAACCGGGTCTGGAAAAATAACGAGATTCTGTATACTACCACCTTGAAACAGAACCCCCGCTCCGACTATATCCGGATCAACCTGGGAACCGTATACCTGGACCGGAAGAAATGGGCCCTGGCCTTGCGGGAGTTCGAGATCGTTAAAACGCATAATTATAATCTGCGCAGCCTGTATCCGAATCTAGGCATTGCCTACCAGCATCTCGGCCGGCGGGAAGAGGCAGAACGGGAATATCGCATGGCGATTAAAACCGATCCTTATAATGTTAAAAGCCGTCTGAATCTGGGCGTGATTTGCGAGCGAACCGGACGGGATAAAGAAGCAATTCGGTTGTACCGGGAAATTATTAAACTGGATCCGGGACATTTCGACAGCCGTTTTAATTTGGCCGCGGTTTATTACCGGCACAATTTGATTCCTGAAGCCATAAAGGAGTACCGGTTGCTATTAAAAAATTACCCGGCGGACAACCTCTCCCGGGCACAGGTTCATTTTAATTTGGGTGTGATTTATGCCAAACTGGGTCTTGGGCAGGAGGCTATGCAAAATATCTGGTGTACCCTCCAGTTGGATCCGGGAAATTACCGGGCCCTGGGTTTCCTGCAAAAAAATCAAGAGCGGCCGGCGAAATCATTGGAAAGCAAATGAGTTATGCTGTTTCAGGTTTAATGGGCAATTTGACCGACATAACCGTTCCTTTACCCTTTTCACTTTCCACCGCTATGCTGCCGCCATGCGCTTCCACAATATAGCGGGAGCTGGCCAAGCCTAATCCGGTTCCAGTTGATTTGGTGGAATAAAACGGCTCAAAAATCTTAGCTTTATTTTCCGCGCTTATGCCGGAGCCGGTATCCGCGATTTTAACGTGAACGAACTTGTTCTCCCGGACCACCGTGATGCTTAAATGCCCTTTTCCGGCCATAGCCTGGATCGCGTTTAAAAACATATTTACAAATACCCGGCCAAGTTGTATTTCGTCTCCCGGTATGCTGGGCAAATTCTCATCAGTATGATTAACGATTACGATTTCTTCGGGAATGCTTACTTGTTCCATGCTGGCCGATATTATTTGATTTATATCTATACTTTTGAATTCCGGCTTCCTGGTTCTGCTAAAAGTCGAAATATTTTCAATCATTCTGTTGGTGGCTATAATCTGTTTTTCCAATATGTTTAAATGTTTCATTTGTGTTTTATCCTTAGGCGATGATTTCATTTTAAGGAAATAAACTGAAACTCTCATAATGCCTAATTGGTTCTTGAATTCATGCCCGATGATACCGGCAAACTCTCCCATGACCGCGAGTTTCTCATGGCGGGCCAATTTTTCCTGTAAGCTTATTAACTCCCGCATATCCTTACCCACGCCCACAATGCCGTTGATTTGTCCTTGGGAGTCGCGTATAACCGCGCCGCTAAACAACATGGATATCCTGGCCCCGCTTTGGGATAAACATATCAGCTCGCGGTTTTTTACATAACCGGTTTTTAGCAACTCATTTAATTGGAAGCCGGTATAAAATGATTCTTCGGTAAATATTTCCCGCACCGGTTTGCCCAGCAGTTCGGCTTCGGAATAGCCTAAAACCCGGCAAGTCGCCTCGTTAACCGCTCTGATATTTCCATCCACATCAACTACCAACAGGGCGTCGAGCATACTCCCTATAATATCATCTACATAATTCTTCGAAACCGTGGTCTTTTGCAGATCCGCGGTCATGTTATTAAACGCCCGGGCTAATTGGCCGATTTCATCGTGGGAGCTTATTTCCACCCGCTGTGACAGATTTCCTTGGGCAATAATGGTGGTGGCGGCGGCCAATTTGCTAACCGGCCGGGTTATATTCCGGGCCAGCAATACGCAGATGATACCGGCCAATATCACTACGGCGAGAAACGTTGTCCATACTATGGCGATAGTTTGGCTATGCGTAACAGCAATTTTCTTTTCCGCGATGGTTTCCAGCCGGATAGCGGCTGTTTGTATCTTACGCCCGTTTTTTCTCATGTTCAGGATATTAGTATTTATATTCTCGCTGTTCTTAACGAATTTATCAAATAAAGCTAAATATTCGTCCACCAGCTTAATAACCGCTTGATCCTTAGTGATGTTTTTCAACGTGTTTACTTTGGTTTTTATTAGATCCAGATACTCACAGCCGTGATAAAAGAGCTCGTGATTCAATAGCGCCTGACGTTGTAAAGTCTTTGTCGGCAGGTGCTCTCGCAAATGCCTCTGGCGATGAAGTTTTTCAAAATTTATTACCAGTTTTTCAATTATAGCTTTTCGCTCGGCAAAAGCAGCTACTATATTATCCAGCCAGCCGATGTAAGTATTGAATATGTTTATCTCCGCGGACATATCTTGACTTTTCGGCATGTCTAATAGACTTCGCAAGCTAAGCAGACTATGGTTGAGTTTTTCTAAATAGGTTTTTTCTTCCTGCTCCGAGAGCGTGGATTTACTGTGAGGGCCTAATAATAAGATGTTTTTTTCCTGTCGCCGGCATTCTAAAATCACCTTTTCGATATTGGCCGCGATTTTAATCTGTTTAATATCGTGGCTTATCCGAACCAGGTTGATGATGGCAACTCCCCCGATTACCGCCGACAAGAGAATACAACAGGTGAATCCCAGAACGAGTTTATTGCCAATCCGTAAAGTTTTCATTAACCCGCTTTCTTTTTAAGGGGAAGTGTTGAACCTTTTCCGTTGGGCGGAGAGTTCCTCGCGCAATTCCGCGGGAAGATCCTTCCCGAACCGGCTTAAAAATATTTCCTGGTCATCCAGCTCTTTTTTCCACTCCTGCTTATTGATGGACAACAACTGGGTCATTTTCTCGGACGGGAGCTCTAAGCCGGTCATATCCAAACTCCGTTGTGTGGGAATATAGCCAATCGGCGTTTTCTCGGCCTCTGCCGTATGTTCACAACGGTCGATAATCCATTCCAGCACACGCAGGTTTTCACCATATCCCGGCCAAAGGAATTCGCCTTTTTTATCAGTGCGGAACCAATTTACGTGGAAGATTTTGGGATGCCGGGTCATGCTGCGGCCCATTTTTAACCAGTGCTTGAAATAATCTCCCATATTATATCCGCAAAAAGGCAGCATGGCCATGGGATCGCGCCGGACTTCTCCTTGCTTACCGTATTGCGCGGCAGTCCTTTCCGAGGCCATGGTCGCTCCCAGGTAAACGCCATGCGGCCAGCTTAAAGCCTGGTAAACCAGGGGAGCTAAAGAGGCCCGTCGGCCTCCGAATATAATGGCGGAAATAGGTACGCCGTGATGATGTTCCAGCCGGAAGGAGGACGTAGGACACTGATTAATGGGAGCGGTAAAGCGGCTGTTGGCCTGGGCGCCTTTGACCGGTTTTCCCTGATCATCCACCATTTTAGGATTCCATGGTCTTCCCCGCCAGTCCAGGCCTCGGGACGGAGTCGGGCCGTCGCCATCCTCCCACCATACGGTTTTATCAGGTTTGAGCAGAACATTGGTAAAAATGGTGTTTTTCTTGGTGGTTTTCACGGCATTGGGATTGCTTTTGGCGTTCGTCCCGGGTGCTACGCCAAAAAATCCGGTTTCCGGATTAATGGCCCATAAAGCTCCGTCGGAATCAATACGCATCCAGGCAATATCATCTCCTACGGTCCAAATTTTATAGCCCTTCTTCCTTAGTCCCTGGGGCGGGACCAGCATGGCTAAATTGGTTTTTCCGCACGCGCTCGGAAACGCGGCCGCTACATAGTGAATATGACCATTAGGCTTTTCCACGCCCATAATCAGCATATGCTCGGCCATCCAATTTTCTTGCTGCCCGATATAACTGGCAATCCGTAGTGCCATGCATTTTTTGCCCAGCAGCACATTACCGCCATAACCCGAACCGACGCTCCAGATAGTATTATCCTCGGGAAAATGCATAATCAGGCGGCGGTTGATGTCACGCTCAGCCTTGCCGTGCAGACATTTCGTGAAAACGCCATTGCTTCCCAGGTGCTTTAAAACCTCGGTGCCGACATGAGTCATAATGCGCATGTTTAGTACCACGTAGATACTATCCGTAAGTTCCACGCCGGTCTTGCTGAAAGGTGACCCCACCGGACCCATGGAGAATGGGATTACATACATAGTGCGGCCCTGCATGGAATTCTTGAAAATCGCGCCGGCCTTGGCATAGCCCTTAGAAGGCGACATCCAGTTATTGGTAAGTCCGGCATCGCGCTTCTTGCCGGTACAGATAAAGGTCAGATCTTCTGTCCGGGCCACGTCATTTTCCGCTGTGCGGTGATAAACACATCCTGGAAGTTTGTTTTGATTTAATTGAATCAGCTCGCCCGTAGAAAACGCTTCTTTCTCCAGGCGTTCTCTCTCCTCATCCGAGCCATTGATCCAAACAATCCGGTCCGGCTGGCACATCTTAGCCATACTCTTTATCCATGCATCAAGTTTTTTATGTTTGTTTTTCATAATTTTCCTCCCAAAATCAAAATCAGATTGACTAAAGTCCAAAATTTATATCATTTTCAATCATGGATGTCTACTAAATACGTATTTGTTAACGTAACCCGCATTGACTCAAATTAAAGGTAACTTTACACAAGCCTAGAACCAATCGTTGACTCATATTAATGG
>DAOVYW010000157.1 GCA_030635415.1 Candidatus Firestoneibacteriota bacterium | reverse complement strand
CGCTCCCGGGTTATTTTCTTCTCCAATTTAAGCACCGCGTCTAAAAGCGCTTCCGGTTTGGGAGGACAACCGGGAAGATATATATCCACGGGTATGAGCTGATCAACTCCACGAACCGTTCCATATGAATTATAATAAAATGGTCCGCCGGAAACCGCGCAGGCCCCCATGGCAATAACATAACGGGGTTCGCCCATCTGCTCATAGAGCCGCTTAATCCGGGGAGCCATTTTCCAGCATACAGTTCCCGCCACTACCATCATGTCCGCCTGGCGCGGCGAAGCGCGCAATACTTCATTTCCCAAGCGGGCCCAGTCGAAGCGCGAAGCTCCGGTGGAGAACATCTCAATGGCGCAGCAAGAAAGCCCGAAAGTAAGCGGCCAGAGAGAGTTCTTACGCCCCCAATTGATGAAAAACTCCATAGTGGTCAGCAATACTCCCCCGCCGGGAAAGCGTTCTGTCACCCCTGCCAGTTTATCAATTATTGCCATTTCAGAGCCCCTTTCCTCCAAGCGTAGAGCAAGCCGAAGAGCAGGATTGTCACAAAAATAAGCATTTCAATAAATGCAAAAAGACCCAACTGCCGAAACGCGACAGCCCAGGGAAAAAGAAAAATAATTTCCACGTCAAAAATCACAAACAGCAGGGCCACCAGATAAAACATCCCACGGAATTGCACCCGCGCCGTTCCCACGGTTGGTTCACCGCATTCATAAGGTTCAAGTTTTATGGGCGTGGGATTCATGGGACGAAACAGCCAGGAAATATAAACCCCGGCTGCGAGACAGAAAATAGCGACCCCGAGGGCCACTGCTATGGTGCTATAAGCGCCTAGACCTTCCATTTCATCTCCTAATTATCCCGCTTCCATGCGAACTGGGCCAAACCCTCAAGCTCTTGGCGGGCCGGGGAATCGGGCAAGCTTAGCAAGGCCTTCCGGGCCTGCTCCGAGTAATCTTCGGCCAAGGCCCGCGTCGCTTCCAACGCCCCGCATTCTTTTAAGGCCTGGGATATTGACTTCTGAGGATATTTCCCGGTGCGCAGCTTACGAAGTAATTGCTTCCGTTTTTCACCGCGGCAGCGTTTTATCCCTAGAATCACCGGTAGGGTGATACGCCCGGTTTTTAAATCCGTACCCACGGTTTTTCCCAGCCGGGAAGTCCGGCCGGTTAAATCCAGTAAGTCATCACGAATTTGATATGCCATACCTAACGCCCGGCCGTATTGTTCAAGCTTGGTTACCCGCCGGTCCGGAGCGCCGGTCAAAACCGCGCCGCCTTCACAGCAACCGGCAAACAAACTCGCTGTTTTGTTGGCAATGATGGCCAAGTACTCATTTACGGTCAGCTGCCTGGCTGTACGAAGCCGGAGTTCCTGGATTTCACCTATACATACCCGGCCGGTAGTATTAGCCGCAATTTTTCGCACCCGTTCCGGCATATCCCGGATTAAAATATCCATCACCTGGGTAAACATCAAATCTCCCACCAATACCGAGACTTCATTGCTGAAACGGTAATTTAAAGAGGGACGGCCGCGGCGCCGGTCAGCCTGGTCAATAATATCATCATGAATCAGGGTCGCGTGGTGAAAAATTTCCATAGCCGCGGCCAGGCGTTCTACCCGGGAGTCAACTTTTCCGCAGACGCGGGCCGCCAAAACCGTCAGCCTGGCCCGGAGCCGCTTTCCTTTGGTTTTTGTAATATAATTTAAAAAATAATGAACAAAGGGGTCTTTGGCAGTTAAATGCCGCCGCAATTGCTTCTCAATTCCGGCCAGAATGGCAGAAATAGTCTTGGATTTGGGAATTAATACCGGCGACATACTGCCCCTTAAGGTGATCAATAAAAAACCCCGCATCTTTTCAAGCGGGGTCACCCCGAGACAACCCTTTCGGGGTAAAAGAAAGCGATATCTTACCAGAAAAGCAGATTAAATGTCAATCAGCAAAGAAGCCCGCAGGTAATAGGTCAGTGATGGTTTAAAATATGAGGCCTAGAGTCTGTCGGACTTAACAATAAAAAACATTTTTTCTAAGTTTCCCCCTTTTTAAAAAAGGGGATTAAGGGGGATTTTAAAAATTCTCTTTACCCGGCAACTGAATCGGGCTTTTCTTTCTAATTTCCTTTATGATGGCGTCAGGGTCATCCATGATTTTAAAAATAGAGAACTCCGCCTTATCAAGCATGCCATACTTGATCATCCGTTTTTGCATCCAATCCAGCAAACCTTGCCAATACTCCCGGCCAACCAGAATCACCGGGATTTTCCGGATTTTCTCGGTTTGAATAAGCGTCACCACCTCGAAGCATTCATCCATAGTGCCCATGCCGCCCGGCATAATCAGCGCTGCCGAGGCATACTTGATAAACATAATTTTACGCACAAAAAAATAGCGAAACCCCACCGGTACATTTACATAGGCATTAACAACTTGCTCCATCGGCAGATCAATATTCAAACCCACTGAGCATCCCCCGGCTTCCTGGGCGCCCCGGTTCGCGGCTTCCATAATCCCGGAGCCGCCGCCGGTAATAATGCTATAGCCTTTTTTAGCCAACTTAAAAGCAAGCTCGCGCGCTTTGTGATAATAGGGGTTTTTCGGCGACGTACGCGCCGAGCCGAATATGGTGACCGCCGGCCCGATTTCCGACATAATCTCAAAACCATCCACCAGTTCGGACATAATCCGAAAAACGCGCCAAGTGTCTCCATCGTATTGATTTCGCCGGTTGAAAGGCTTCTTTTTGATCTGCCGAACCTTTTTGCGGTTGGAATTCCAATGTGGCGTCAAACTCATCGATTTTTACCCCTCTCCCCTGCGTGCCGCCTGCATAGTGTTGGACATCAACATGGCAATAGTCATAGGGCCCACTCCCCCGGGCACAGGAGTAATAAACCCCGCCCGCTCCCGTGCCTGATCAAAATCCACATCACCGCCCAATCCCTGTTTCTCCCGGTTAATGCCTACATCAATAACCAACGCGCCCGGCTTAATCCAATCACCACGAATGAGGGCGCGCCGGCCGATGGCCACGACCAAAATATCCGCGTTGCGGCACTCGGCTGCCAAGTCCTGGGTGCGAGAATGGCAAATCGTCACCGTGGCATGCTCCTGAAGCAGCAACAACGCGGTCGGTTTGCCGACAATATTGGAACGTCCTACTACCACCGCCTTCCGGCCGGGGATGACAATGTGGGTCGAGCGAATAATTTCCATTATCCCGGCCGGAGTGCAGGGGATAAACTGCGGACAACCGGCCAGTAATTTACCTTGATTCTGAGGATGAAATCCATCAACATCTTTAGCCGGGGCTATCGCTAATAATACGTTTTCGGCCCGGACTTGGGACGGTAGAGGGAGTTGTACCAGGATACCATCAACCTTGGGATCAAGGTTTAATTGCGCAATGAGATCGAGTACTGCCGATTCATTGGTCTCGGCCGGCAGATCATGCGCCAGAGAAATAATCCCTACTTCCTGGCTCTTCCGGCGCTTGTTACGGACATAAATGTCCGAGGCCGGATCGTTGCCCAGCTTAATCACTGCCAGAGCCGGTGATCGTCCGCGCTCCACCCGAAAATCACCCGCCTCTTGGCCTACCTTTTCATAGACCGCCGCTGCCAGGGCTTTACCATCAATGATGCGAGCTGTCATTCCCCTCCCCCGTTACCGCCTCAATCATTTCCCGCTGTTTCTCCGAGATATCCATAAATTCCAGGCCGGCCACACACCGGGCTTTTTCCTTTTCTACCCAGCATACTCTGCCTTCAATATTCAGGTTTCTACCGGTCTCTGTCAGAGACAAATTCAATTCCACGATGTCATGTTTGTTAAGTTTGGCATTGGTTTCCAGCAATATGCCATCAATGCTAATATCCTTAACGACTCCCCGGCATTCTTGACCACACTCCTCCAGGTTCAAACTTATTTTTTCCAGGACAAAATATACCTCGACCCTCGGAATACGTCTACGCTCCTGCATTAGTTTTATGCTCCTAGGTTGATAATCCGCCGTTCTCCCTACTGCTCCAATTATTAAATACATATTCCATTAAATCTTCAGGTTTAAAAGGCTTAAGCAGGTATTTCTTGGCACCGGCCCGCATACCCCGGTCAATATCTTCCTGGCGTTCCCGTCCGGCTACGGCAATAATCTCCCCGTATTTATCACGATAATTCAAGCGGCAGGTCTCAATAAACTCACAACTATCCATGCCCGGCAAACATATTTCCACGAAAATTAAGTCCACCCGCTCTGAACCAGCCTCGAGAAAGCGCAGAGCTTTTTGGGAATTCGTAAACCTTTCAACTTCCAGGCTTTCAGTGACCGGCAGGCCCTCCCGGGCCAAGGACTTGGCTTTAGCATAAAAACCGACCTGTAGAGATAATTTCAGCAGGTCGGATATTTTTTCTTCATCCATGATAATAACTTTCATATCCCGTGCTCCCTGTGCTGAAATTTCGCCAAGCGAAATTTCAGAGCATTTGTAACATGCCAGTCAAGCGCATTAAGACTTCATAATGTAACCGATTATTCCGGTTCCTCTTCGGTTATAATTAAAGATTCAATTGCTGCTTTCTTCCCGGATTCCGGAGTCTGCTCCTTAATCACTTCCCGTTGCGGAGCTTCCTTTGGCTGTCCCGGATCCGGTTCGCTTTTTTTCCGGTCTTCATCCTTTTCCGGCGAATCCTGGGGCATGTGTTCCGCAAAACCGCTGTATTCCGGCGCCCTTATTTCAGGCGGATAACATTCCCGGCATGGGGTATAACCTTTTTTTGCCGCAGCATTTACCGTCTTGAAATATACTTTTTTAGTGCGGTTATTTTTCTTGATAAGTGGGCACCAATGATAATGATAGATCTGCGCTTTAACATCTCCCACATACGCTCTGCCACGTACTATAGGCAGAGATAAGCGACGCTTATTGTCAGTTTGCGGCTTATGGCTGACCACCGGCGGCAGGCATATCCGGCATGGATAAAAGCCTTTAGCGCCGGCTTCGGCTTCCGAGGAAAAAATACACATATTCTTTTTATCAATCCGGCTCTTCCCGGGACATTTGCCGGTATGATAACGTTTGGTATCGTTATCGCCATAGACCACGGCATTACTCCGGGCGGGCGCAAAAATCACAACCCAGAGTATAATCAGGCTGGCGCTTAACCAGGGACTAACACGATACTCATGGAGTCTGGTAGTCCTCATGCCGTTTCTCCAAAATCCCAAGCCCTTCAGGGCGGGATAATTTAATAGTCTGCGTTTTGACTGATAAAGACCCGGATGCGCTGACGATCTTCGTAGCCAATCCGATTAAAGAGCAGACCATGGGCAAAAACCTGCTGTCCGTCATCCATTATGGGACGAACCCATAGAACATCGGCACGCACTAAAACCGGCTGTTCTACTTTGGGAAGCGGCATTTCAAAATTTATCCTGTGGGTAATACGAATAGGCGAGGTATAAATCAGAGCAGCCCCTTCTTCGCTTAAATTACTTAAATGAGCCGCTATCGGTTTTTTCTTTCCCTGCGAAACAATGTGTATCGGCATCTCTACTTCCACCCGTGAATATACGCGGAATTTTAAAACACCCATGACCTTGTCTCCTGCTTCCTGCCTGCTATAGGACTGAAGCCAAAATTGGTCCTGCCCGTTCATAAAATACCATAATTAAATATTATCATTAAAATACAATAATTTCAACCACTACCGGCCAACACGCGCCGCTATAAACGCATCAGGCAAGATCCCCAGGTAAAACCGCCCCCAAAAGCCACCAGCAAGCAAACTGATCCCGGACCAAGACGGCCTTCACGGCGGGCTTCATGTAAAGCGACAGCTGTAGTGGCCGCAGAGGTATTACCATATTTTTCAATGTTTAAATAAACTCTTTCCATTGGAAGGTGGGAAAGCCGCGCCGCCGCCTCGATAATCCGCGTATT
>DAOVYW010000244.1 GCA_030635415.1 Candidatus Firestoneibacteriota bacterium | reverse complement strand
TGTCCTGCCCGTCCTGGATGCTTTAGTCCAGGGGATGATTTAGTCCAGGCTGCGGCTCGAAATGACAAACTTTGTACAATTGTTTAAAAACAGTATTGCGCCACAGTCTCGAAAGGCAGGGGTGAGCAATGATGTATTAAAAATCCTTCAGCTCTTTTAACAGATTCTTGCCCTGGTATTCCGGCAGCTCGTAAATAATGCCCTCCCCAAAGCGGCGAATTAAATATAGTTTATCCTTTTTCTGGAATTCCAGGAATTCCAGGACATACTTAGTGTTCAGGGTTTTTACTTGTACGCTGGCCAGTGGTTTTCCCGGCCAGTCTTTCAGGTTTGAAATTTTGGCGGCAGTAAGACGGGTAAACGCATTCAAAAACTGATTAACCTTGGGATCTCCCAGCGGTTCAGTCCGGTCTTCGGCTCTCCAGATGGTACGCGCCGGTAATGCCGAAGGGGTTATACTCCGGGGACTGTCTTTCACGATCTGTTCCTGGATTTCCTCGGTTTTTGAGAAGATAACCGGTTTCTTTCCCTTTTGGGAAATTGTCACATTCAAAACTTGATCCGTAGAAAAATCATAAACCTGCAGGCTTCGCCATTCCCGGGCCGGACGCGTAAGCTGCTGGGTAACATCACCCAAAACCTGGTACACTTTGGAATCACCCGGCCGGCGAATAAAAGTATGCGTGGCGCCGGCATTCGCGCTTCCTACGCTTAATTCCAGCTTCTGATCCTTGCTGCCGCTAACCATTACGCTAATTGCCGTCGCTGTGGTCAAATTATAATCAGCCTCCCGGTCCGTGTTCTCCGTAATCATGTCCGTCAGCCGCAATTCCGCCAGCATGCGTTGCAGTGCTTCTAGCTTGTTTTTGTCCGCTGGAAATTCAATCGGTTCCACGATCTGCCAACCGGACTCCTTTTTTGCAAACTCTAAGCGGTCAACATCTGGCAGCGCTATTTCGATCTTTTCCATTTCCTCGGCAACTATGACCGGCAGTACCGGTAATTTCAAAGTATTAAAACCCTTATTCCCGGTCTGGGTAATTAACACGTAAATCAACAAAACCCCAAAAATAGCCGTGGTGATAATTAGCCTGCGCTGCTTCACTTGCTTCCTCCTCCTTAAACTAGGTTAAGCCTATCCCTTGTCGGATTTAAGTCTTTTTCCCCCTTTTTCCAAAGGGGGAAGCAGGTAAATCAGACTAAATGCTCCAGTTCCTAAGCTTTATATTTGACGGCTATCCGTAATCTCCGGTTTTCCATTCTCCGCCAAAGCCCCAGACCGACCAAAATTACCAGTATGGGCAGTCCCACCATATTAAAATATTTCACTGCCCGGCGATGCGAATCGCTTATATTAGTCATGGGAGCCGGCCGGCTGTCTTTACTCCTGATCTCAATTAACGCGGCATCCTGGGCCACCCAATCCACCATATTCTGCACAAACAGGGCAAGCTGTCCCTGACCACCCTGGCGGGTATTAATAAAATCATTTGTGATGAAATCCACACCGCCGACTACCAGCAGCCGGGCGGGTTGGTTTTTTTCCAGGAAGGGCGGAAGTTTTTCTCCTGGAACCGTCGTCGCGGAAAAAGCGCTGGGGAAAGAGCCGGTTATCGCCCCTATCAAGTTAAACTGCTTCAACTGGTCCGGCTGCGGCGGCCGGATGAATTGGGGCGAAAGCATAAAGTACTGCTGCTGACTCCAGGCCTTGGTTGAACTCTTAGCCAGCACGCTCCCTTGCAGGTTATGTTTTTTGAGAATCCCCTCATCCAGGTCCAAGGAACTTACAAAGGGCAGGGTGATGGATTTAATATTTTTATTGATCAGGTGCTTGTGGTCAATTTCGGTTACCAAGGGAAACGGGGGATAAGACACAATGTTTCGCATAGTATACCCCTGACCACGCTGGTCCACGGCAATTCTCTGGCATTGGGAATCGTATACCAGATTGGGCTGGAGTTTAACCCCCCAGGTTGAAAGCAGGCGGGTCAGATCGGAAATCACTATCCGGCCTTGCATACTTTTCTTGGCATCGGCCTCTACCATGCGTATCAGTACTGCCAGGTTTTTACCGGCCCGTAAAAATTGGTCTATAACATAAAGTTTTTTCTCAGGCAGGGTCTGGGTCGGCCCGGCTACTATCAGAGCGTCCACCTTCTCCGGTATTCCGCCGCTGGACAGATCAACCGGCACTAGTTCATAATTTCCGGAAAGCAATTGGCGGATATTTTCGAGGTCTTCATGGAACACAGGTTCACCATGTCCCTGGGTAATGCCCACCACCTTGGTCTCGGTTTGGAGTAATTTTTTAATCATACTCGTAATTTGATACTCCAGGCCGCTGATGTCCTGAATTAAGGGAATGACTTCTTTCCGGTTCTGGTATATCAAGGCAATGCCCATATATCCGTTTTTCTGCTCGAATTTATCCTTGTCAACAGCGGTGAATTGAACTGGATAAACTCCCAGGCTGCGGGCCTCCTTGGCTATCGATGGATTATCGGCCGGATCTATAAATTGATAGTTGAATTTCCCCCGCGCAAAGGTCCGGTAGTCTTGCAACAAATCCCTCAGGTAGCGGGCATTGGCATTGTAGGGCGGCTCCAGATTTTTAGTAAAGAAAGCCTTGATGGTCAAGGGATCCTTAAGCTCCCGCATATACTTCTTCGAAATTTTAGAGAGTGAATAGGTTTTACTTTTAGT
>DAOVYW010000050.1 GCA_030635415.1 Candidatus Firestoneibacteriota bacterium | reverse complement strand
GGATACAGACGATGATGGAATCTATGACTTGAAAGCTGAGCGCTATGGCCGGATCGAGGGCATTGATCATAGTTACACCAATGATATTTATTTAGCTTTTGGCATGCGCGGACTCTATGGTTTTGATCTTGGCGGTGTGGTTCGTGCAGATTGGGAATCCCATCGTCCCACGTTCAATCCGCATTCGGGTGACTCCTTTGATCTTGAGGCCTGGGAACGTGAATATGCCATTATTTCAAATAATGAGATTTTTCGTTTTGATCAAACCCAAACCGGTTCTTTGGATTACGGCATCTCTACGTGGCGAATATTAGGTGCTGCCCGTTCCAAGAGTCTTATGCCTAATTTGGAGGTAGTAGCCAATATCGGTCCGATTATACAATTTGGTTACAACGAATATGAATATGAAAAAGTGGAAAACACCGATACTGTTCCTGGTAATCCGTCATTAATATCAGATCTCGCTTATACATATAAGGAAAGCGGCATAGAACCAGATGCAATTTTGGACTCGGGCATAAATGCCTATCCGGGGAATGGTTTCGGAGGGTTGGTTGACGTGCGAATGGATTATACATTGCAGAAAAACGTTATTGTAACTGCTAAAGCAGGATATGAATTCATTTCACGGGATGTATCGGAAAAAGAACAGCTAAGAAGCACATGGAAACGCAGCCGTTTGACTAATGGTGCTTGGCTGGAAGTGGATGAAACCAATACGGCAGATAATGATATTTATGAAGGTGATCTTAAATCCACCTTTGCTGCGTTGAGTTTACGCGCCCAATATTTATTTGAGGGCTGGAAACTGGCCTTAGGCGCAGGAGCAAGCTCCTCAGGCTTTAGCAGCGAAATTACAAGAACAAATCAATATGCCAGCACCCAGGTAGTAAGCGGAACCGGAGATCCGCTTGCCAATTTCACCGCCATCACCACGGGCGGGTCTACGGTAATAGAAAAAAACGAGATGGATACAGACACCTTTGAATTTCCTGCGGGGTTGGTCCTGGAGTTATTGGATAATTTGGTGTTTCGTTTTGGAGTTAAACATAGCATTACCGTACAAGAGCATTCCACCAGCGAAGAAGTTTTGACCCGCACACCCACTACAACTGCCACTACGAACGGTAATAACGAAACTACCCATACAGTGGTTGATGTTATTGGCGCTTCGGATGCGATCCATGAATCAACAGTAACAGTAATGCATACCAATCATTTTCATTACGGAGCAAGTTGGTGGCCTTTTCCTCAAGTCCAGATCGATATAGCCAGCTACTATAATGTGCTGAGATTGGATAATTACCGGTTATCGATGAGTTTTCACTTTTAAAAAAAGGAGCGTAATTGCATAATGAAAAAAAATATTTTTACCACCACATTATTGCTTGGGGTTTTCTGTGCAGGGGCAGTATTTATAAGTTCTTGTGCCAAACAACAAGGGCCGTTAAGCCCGGACACCAGTCTTATAGGAATTGAAAATTCAAATGCGACAAGCATGCCCAAAGTTATTGGAAGCAATATAACTGGAGGGGGAACGCTGGAACCGGCGCAAGAACTATGGATTGATTTTGATATGGATATGGATGCCGCTAGTTTCTCCAGTTCCACAGTTAAGATTTATTACATGCTTCTCAGAGGCAGTGCGCCGGATGAATATGTTGATGAAACAGAGTATGTAAATGTCGGTATCAGCTACAATTCAGATTGCAAGCGATTAATCCTTAAACCAGTGTCTGGAACTTGGTCAAACAACACGGCTTTTCGGGTGCTCCTAACTAACGGAGTTAAAAACCGCAACGGCCGTGCGCTGGATGGCAATGCCAATAATATTGCCGAAGTTAATGCATTTGACAGATATACAAAGGCATTTAATGTTGGCATACCTTCAGAGCCAGGTTTTATTTATGCCATGGCGCCTTTCGATATTAGTGCGATAACTGTAAATGCCGGAGGTACTACGGGGGTTGCTTATGATTTAACTGGCACCATGTATACAGACAATGTTCCGGCACATTATAGGTATATAACCATCACGGTGCAGTTTGCCGGACGGGTAGATGAAGTAAGCGGGCAAACGTGCGGCGATGGTTTGCTTATGGATGATACTAATAATATACAGGTTACCCCGATAAGGGTCGAACGCTTTTCAAATTCGCTTACGGCAAATTATTCTTTGGTTGACGAAAATGTTTACAAAGTTATCTTGAGCGGCGGGATTAACGGGCTGCGTTCCGGTTACCTGCACGCGCATCTTAATGTGCCTGTCAGGGGAAGATATTTTGACGGCAATAATAATGGCATAGCAGAGGCATCTGACGATCTGGTGCGCTACTTCACGACTCGTAGTGGAATAAGCGACATGATAACTCCACCTACGGTGAGCAGCGTGACCTATAGGGAAGATTTGCGCAGATGGAGAGTAGTGTTTGCAGTGCCTACGCTAATTTCAGGTAATGACCGTATGGATGCTGCCACGCTAACAGTTAATAATTTACAAATGAGAGCGACATATAATTTGGAAAGCTATAATATCCAACCCAAAAACATTGAATTTGATGGTTCCAAAACAGTTGATGTTTTTGTGCCGGACGCGTTTTATCCGTCGCTTGATTACGCAAGTCCTGCGGTTCACATGGTAATTAGTCGTAATGTCAAATCAGTAGAAGGATTGTATTTAGACGGCAGTGGAGATGCAGTCGGAGGACAAAGTAATGATGATTTTATAAGTTCTCCCGATAAGAATATTCCATCGATTGATAATACTTTGTTACTTAAATAGCGCGCTGTGTCTGTTAATATGCTCGTTAGGCAGGTATAAATAATACCTGCCTAATGAGCATAATTTTGAGTTAAGGGATATTTTTTAGAGGGGGTAGAAAATGCTAAAAGGTTTTTTTTGTTTTTTAGCCGGAAGCCTGTTTTTAGTAATGGGGGCGACGGCGGCATGGATGGAGGAAGGCGGGTCGAGTGCAACCAAATTTGAACCGACACGGATGGAATCCAAAGTTGGTAAGACTTACGCGGATAAGACCAAAATAAATGTGATGTGGAAAGACGGTATCCATTTAACCACCAATGACGATATTATAAGGCTCAAACTGGGTGGATGCATCATGAGTGACTGGGCATTTTTCGTTTCCGCTGATGATGATTTAAGCAATTGGATTGAGTCGGGAACTAATGCGAATGAAATCCGTTTAACGCGGTTGTATCTAACGGGTTCCATCTATAAGCGCGGTATATATAAATTTCAATATAAGTACTCTCGCGATCAAGTGGCCTTTGAGGATATGTATCTGGGTTTAAAGGATATTCCTTTGCTGGGCAGACTGCGTATTGGCCAGTTTAAAGAACCTTTTGGACTGGAAGAATTAACTCTCATTTCCAATATTACTTTTATGGAAAGGGCTTTAACTTCAGCCTTTACACCAGGCTACAATGCGGGTATCTGTTTGGACAACCGGTTTTTTCATGGCCGTATCAACTGGGCCATAGGCGTTTTTCAAAAGAATTCCTCAGATTGGAACTGGTCTGGGAGAAAGTCCAATTTCACTACGCGGCTGACATTTTTGCCATATTTTTCTCATACCAACAGGACGGTTTTGCATTTGGGCGGAGGGTACAGTGTTCGAAATCCTGAAAGCGATACCGCCGTCTTTGGTGAAAAGCCGGAGAGTCATTTGGCGCCGTATTTGGTTGGTTTAAATATTCCAGCTGATAAAATAACCTTAACCGGTCTCGAACTCGTCTTTCTTAGGGGATCATTCTCCCTGCAAGGTGAATATGTGCTGGCTAATGTTGAGGAGATTTGGAATGATGACCCCGTTTTTTCGGCCGGCTATATTCAAGCAAGCTATTTTTTAACCGGCGAAAACCGGAAATATACTTCCATTGCAACTCTGGGACAGGTTAAAGCGAATCCGGCGTCAGGGAATAGTGTGGATGATGCTTTAGAAATTGCTGTCCGTTATTCAACTATTGCCCTGGATAAAGAAAATATTGGCATTTTCGGGGGGGAACTAAATGACATTACTTGTGGGTTTAATTGGTATTTGAATCCTTACGTGCGCATGATGGGCAACTATATTTTTGCCAGTGGTGATCCTGCGGGTAATGGCAGTATTTTCCAAACACGTATCCAAATGAATTTTTAAAACCCTATAAGGTCTCTAAAACTGAAATATGAATTTTACAAAGCCAACAATACGGATGTAGGGGGCGTTTAATTAAACGCCCCCTACACAAACGATAGACTTACTTCTCTGCTTATAGCCGCGCACAATAATTTTTTTCTATATTTGATCTGGCTACTTTCCAGCTGACTGGCTTCTTACGGAAAAAACAAACAAAAAGAAAGTTTGACAAAAATTATCCTTTGTGATAAATTTTAACTCTCATTTTGATTGGTAAAATCAAAAGAGGGTATTTAAAATTTGGAGGAGAAATATTTATGTCAGTACAAGGTAAGACGAAGTGGTTTAACGGATCAAAGGGTTTTGGGTTTTTGGAACAGGAAGACGGCGGGAAGGATGTTTTTGTACATTTTTCAGCCATCCAGGGTGACGGATTCCGCAATCTAAATGAGGGTGATGCGGTTGAGTTTGACATTGTCGAAGGCCCGAAGGGCGCTCAGGCAGCCAATGTCCGCAAAGTCGGATAACCTGATCAGTTGAATAAAAAAAAACGGCCCGTAAGGGCCGTTTTTTTTATGTTTTATACCGCACCTTAGTAACTGTTTCGGGGATATCAGTAGTAATCCATTCTGCGCCTTGCTGCATGAAGTGCAAGGCTTGATCTTTTTCATTCACAGTCCAGACGGCTATTTTTAATCCGGCCTTAATCAGAGTATAAAAAAATTTGTCTAAAATATGGTAACGCTTATCAAATACATGCAGCCATGTTTGATTAAGAAATACCGCGTCGAGTAGAATTTTTTCATGAAATTCCAATATTTTACGAATGAACCCATTTACTGCGGCCCGGTTGGGCGGCAGTAATTCACCGTAATCCTCATCGTATAAAACCCCCAAACGGAGTTTAGGCGCCAATTGCCGCAAGTGCCTAAGAAATTCACCTTTAATACTGGTAACGATAACTTTTTCTAAAAATCCCTTTTGCTCCAATAAACCATAAAGTTGTTCGCTGTCTGCCGCCACCTTCCATTTTCCATTAATACAACCGGCTTTAACATCCAAATGGAGGGGGATATCACCTTGATTAACCTTGTCCAGCAGCATATCCAGAGACAGCACGGAACCCTCCAGCCGGCTGAACAAGGTCTTTCTAATGGATTTGCCACGATGTTTAGGATCATGATGAGCCACTAAAACACCATCCCCGGTAGTCCGTACATCGCACTCCATATAAATTTCTTTTGGTTCGTGTTTAAGCGCAAGTGCTTTTTCAATCGAAGCTTCGTCATTACAGCGGTGGGCGATGATTTTCGGCAGAGAAAAATATTGCGGGTCCGGCATAAATCATCCTCCTCTGGGTATAGCGGTTGATCTTTGTCTGAAAAAAGTCCGGGTTTTATGTTAATATATTACAGCTTTAATTATAACGCATGGGGCGAAGAAATGAAATATATTCTGGCCATTGATCAGGGAACCACGGGAAGCCGGGCTATGGTATTTGATAAAAAAGGGCGTCCCGCCGCTGGAGCTTACCAGGAGTTTACCCAGTATTTTCCCCGTCCCGGCTGGGTGGAGCATGATCCGGAAGAGATATGGGAAAGTGTTAAGTCGGTAATCCAAAAGATATTAAAATCCATTCCGGTGCAAAGTATTGCGGCTATTGGGATCACCAACCAGCGGGAAACCACGGTGATGTGGAACCGGCAAACCGGGAAGCCGGTCTACCGATCCATTGTCTGGCAGTGCCGCCGGACCTCGGAACGATGCAATCAATTGAAGGCTAATAAAAAAAACGCGGATTTTATCAAAAAAATTACCGGTCTTCCGATAGATGCCTATTTTTCAGGAACCAAAGTGGAATGGATATTAAAAAATGTACCCGGTGCCTGGAAGCTGGCCCAAACCGGACAGCTGCTCTTTGGTACGACTGACACCTGGCTGCTTTGGAAGCTGACCGGCGGGCAAGTCCATGCTACGGACTATACCAATGCCTCCCGCACCATGCTATTTAATATCAAAAAGCTGGATTGGGAAGCAGCGATTCTTAAAAAATTAAATATTCCTAAAGCCATCCTGCCGCAAGTGAAACCCTCATCCGGTCTTTTTGGGAAAACCGTGAAAATAGGCCGGCTGCCGGCCGGTTTGCCCATTACGGGCGTGGCCGGGGATCAACAAGCCGCGCTTTTTGGGCAAACCTGCTTCGAACCCGGCACCATGAAAAACACTTATGGCACAGGATGTTTTATGCTGCTGAATACCGGTAAGCATCGTCCGCGGTCAAAACATGGACTTATTACTACTATCGGCTGCGACGCGCAGGGCCGGCCGGTCTATGTTCTCGAAGGCTCTATATTCATCGCCGGCGCGGCCATCCAGTGGTTGCGGGATGGGTTGCGTATTCTGAATTCCGCTGAAGAATCAGAAGCTATGGCTGGCCGGCTAAAAGATAACGGCGGAGTTTATTTTGTGCCCGCGTTTGTTGGACTGGGCGCGCCCTATTGGGATCAGAAGGCGCGGGGAACCATAGTCGGGATTACCCAGGGAACCAAAAGTGAACATCTGGCGCGGGCGGCCCTGGAGGCTATGTGCTATGCCACTCAAGATGTGATGCAAGCCATGGCAAAAGACTCTAAATTAAAAATAAAAACCCTAAAAGTGGACGGTGGCGCGGTAAGCAATAATTTTCTTTGCCAATTTCAAGCCGATATCCTGGGCACGGAGGTCATTCGGCCGAACGTAACGGAACTAACCGCGCTGGGGGCGGCCTATTTGGCAGGACTGGCCGTAGGGTTTTGGAGCGGGCCAAGGGAAATAAAAAAAACATGGAAAAAGGACAGAAGCTTTAAACCGCAAATATCGCGAACCGACGCACTCCGCTTATATCAAGGCTGGCGGAACGCTATACGCCGGACGCTTTCTTCCCGGTCATGAATCTCCAGGATGTTATTATTATTGGGGGCGGGGTTATTGGCGCGGCCATGGCCCGTGAGCTATCCCGCTATAATCTCAAAATTGCCTTACTGGAAAAAGAAGCTGAATTGGCTTTTGGCATTTCAAAATCCAACAGCGGCATTATCCATCCGGGAACCCAAAATCCTCCCTTTTCCTTAAAAGGCCGGCTATGCGTGCAAGGCAACCAACTCATGCGCGGGCTGGCGCGGGAGCTGGGCGTGGATTTCAAAGAAGTCGGAGAGCTGATAGTTATCTTCCAGGAGAAAGAAAAAGCCAGGCTTTTCAGCATTCAGCAGGAGGCAGAGGCGTTAGGCGTTTCAGGATTACAAATTGTCGACCGGCTTTGGCTCAAGCAGCATGAACCGAACCTTTCTCCGGACATCGTGGCCGCGCTTTACGCGCCCACGGCGGGCATTATCAGCCCTTACCGCTTGGTATATGGTTTGGCGGAAAATGCCATGAAAAACGGGGTGGGAATTTACACCTCGCATAAAGTGACTGCTATTATCCGCTCGGCTGATTACTTTGAAATTCAGAGCACCGGCGGTATTTTTCGCTCCCGTTACTTGATAAACGCGGCCGGTCTTTGGGGAGATAAGATCGCGAACATGGTTGGTATTCAGGATATGGTAATCAAACCGCGCAAGGGCGAAGAATATCTTTTAGATAAAAAGCGTGAACATCTCACCAACCATCTGATATTTCCTCTGCCAACCCCCACGTCCAAAGGGATTATAGTTATTAAAACCTCGGACGGCAATCCTATGATCGGGCCCACGGCCCAGGATTGCGAAGACAAGGAGGACCTTGCCACTACTGACCAAGGTTTAAACCAGGTGCTGGCCAGCGCGCGGAAATTAGTGCCTGCCATCAGCCGCCGGGACATCATTGCTTACTTCGCGGGTTTACGGGCCGTGGCCGGCGATGATTTTATTATACGGCATGAGAACCAATGCCCGGGTTTGATTAATGTAGTCGGTATCCAGTCCCCCGGCCTTACCGCCGCGCCGGCCATAGCGCTGATGGTGGTTGAAATACTCCGGCAGCAAGGTCTTGGCCTGCAGCCAAAACCTTGTTTTTGTAAACATCGCGAACCTTTTACCCATCTTTTTGCCCTGCCATTGGCCAAGGTCAATAAAGTAATTCAACAAAATGCCGCCTATGGCGATATTGTCTGCCGGTGCGAAATGATCTCGGCCCAGGAAATCAGAGAGGCCGTCAAACAGGGAGCCAGAACTCTGGATGGCATAAAATTTCGCACGCGTGCCCAGGCAGGCAGATGCCATGGCGGGTTTTGCACCACGCGCATTATGAAAATAATGGCGGAAGAATTAAATCTCCCCTTCTCGGAAATAACCAAACGCGGTCCGGGTTCGGAAATAATTAAAACCACGCGGGGTAATGAAAAAAATGATAGCGCGTGATTTAGTCATTGTGGGCGGAGGGCCGGCCGGCCTGGCAGCGGCCCTGACCGCATATGAGGCCGGCGTGAAGGACATTTTGCTTCTGGAACGTGATCAATATTTAGGCGGCATACTAAACCAATGCATCCATCCCGGATTTGGTCTGCAATACTTTAAGGAAGAGCTCACCGGTCCGCAATATGCCGAACGGTTTATAGAGAAAATAATGGGCATTAAAGAAATAGAAATCAGCCTGAAATCCTTGGTCGTGCATCTGACCAAGAAAAAAGAGCTGACTTATATCAAGCCCGGCACCATGCAGACCGTGGCTGCAAAAACGCTGATTATGGGCACCGGATGCCGCGAACGGACCCGCGAGATGATCCGAATTCCGGGTACGCGACCGGCCGGCATCTTTCCGGCCGGCTTGGCGCAAAAGCTAATCAATATCGAGGGTTTGCTGCCGGGCCGGGAAGTGGTTATTATCGGGTCAGGAGATATCGGATTGATTATGGCCCGGCGTTTTACCTTGGAAGGCGCCCACGTAAAGGCTGTGATTGAGATCCAGAAAGAATCGCGCGGACTAATCCGGAATGTGGCGCAATGCCTGGATGATTTCAACCTGCCGCTTTATCTCCAGCATAAAATATTGAAAATTCATGGCAAAGACCGGGTTGAAAAAGTCACCGTGGCTGAAGTGGACGATGAATTTCAGGAAATTTCCGGAACTCGTTTCGAACTGGCCTGTGACACGGTTTTGGTTTCTGTGGGTCTGATTCCGGAAAATGAACTGATTGAGATGGCCGGCGTTGTTATGGACGAAAAAACCAATACCCCCGAATCCGGCGAGTTAAACACCACCTCGATTCCGGGATTATGGGTATGCGGTAATGCCTATAAAATCTATGATGTGGTGGATGGAGTAACGCGTGACAGCGCCCAAGCCGGCAAGCTGGCAGCGGAATATTTGAGGAACCTGCCATGATTAAAAAAATAACCTGTATTGCCTGCCCGCAAGGCTGCCCGCTTACAGTTGAAATCGAGCAGGGCCGGGTAAGCAAGGTCGGTGGAAATAAATGCCCTAAGGGCGAAGAGTACGCTAAGCAGGAGATAGAAAACCCCCAGCGCATCTTGACCTCTGCCATATTAACTCAAGGTTTGCATTTGAAAATGGCCCCGGTCAGAACCAATAAGCCCATCCCTAAAAACAAAATCTTCGCGGCTATGAGTGAGATCAAAAAGCTTCGCCTGGACCGGCCGGTGAGGGTAGAGGAGGTGATTATTGAAGATTTTATGAAATTGGGTGTGGATTTAATTGCCACGCGGACCGTAGAATAGGAAATTCCGGGCTGGCATAGAATCGACTCCTGCGGTTATGTAATTCGCGAAAAGGATTGGCATGTTGGGTCCGGTGATTTTTGTAGGGGCGGACTTCCATGTCCGCCCGCTGAAATGTGTATTTGCTCCCGGAACCCCTGGTCAAGATAAGTTTCAGCCCTACAGCGTGAACTGGCGGGCCGGCATGCCCTTCGGCAGGCTCAGGATAAAGAAGCCGGCCCCTACATTAAAAAATCAAAAGGATTTATCAGGTTATTGTTTGGCGCGTTCGGCCCGCTTCCGCTGCAGGGGATCAAGAATTTTCTTCCTGAGCCGCAATGATTGCGGGGTGACTTCCAGGAGTTCGTCTTCATTAATATATTCTAAAAATTGTTCCAGACTCATTTTTCTGGGCGGAGCTATGGTCAAGGATTCATCCGATGATTTGCTGCGCATATTGGTTAGTTGTTTGGTTTTAGTGATATTGACGGTTAGATCCGTATCGCGGCAATGTTCGCCGATTATCATGCCGCTATAGACATCGGTCACGGCCCCGATGAAATACTCACCCCGGTCCGCGAGCTGAAACAGGGCATAGCCGGTAGCTGTGCCGGACTGGTCGGCGATTAATACGCCGCGTTGACGGCCGATCGGGCCGGATTTATACTCCTGATAACCTGCTACCGTATGATGCATCAATCCCTCGCCGCGGGTAAGAGTTAAAAACTCGGTTCGGAAGCCTAATAGGCAGCGCGAGGGAATCGTGAAAATGACCCGGGTCCGGCCGTCAGGCATGGTTTCCATATGATTCATTTCAGCCTTGCGTGATCCCAGACGCTCAATACAGGAACCGATTTCCTCGCTCCTGACGTCAATGCTTAGTTCTTCATAAGGTTCCAGGGTTTTTCCATCTTTATGGTGCGGAATGATTTCCGGTTTGCTGACCTGGAATTCATACCCTTCCCGGCGCATAGTTTCGATCAGGATACCCAGGTGGAGTTCGCCGCGGCCGGAGACTTTCCAGGCATCCGTGGAATCCGTATCATTTACCCGCAGGCTTAGATTGGTGAGAGCTTCTCTATATAAACGATCCCGCAGGTGCCGGCTGGTGAGGTATTTTCCTTCCCGGCCGGCAAAAGGACTATTATTAATGGAAAAAACCATGGTCAGCGTCGGCTCATCCACAGTTAAGCCGGGAAGCGCTTCGGGTTCTGCCGGATCGGCAATCGTATCGCCGATAGTGATATTATTCAGGCCGGCCAGGACCACCACCTCACCGGCTTCCGCCATGTCCACTTCACAACGTTTCAGTCCCTGGTGGGTGTAAAGCATAGAGACCTTGAAAGGAGTTAATTGGCGATCCTGATGACGGATGGCTGCCACGGTCTGGCCTTTGGCCAGGGTGCCCCGGGTGATGCGGCCAATCGCGAGACGGCCCAGATAATCAGAATGATCCGTATTGGTGATCAGCAGTTGCAGGGGTTTATCAGGCGCAACCTCAGGGCCGGGTATTTCCCGGAGGAGCGTCTCGAAAAGCGGATCCAGGTTATGGGAATCATTATCCAATTCGATTCTAGCGTATCCTTCGCGGGAACTGCCGTAGAGCACGCTGAAATCCAATTGTTCATTACTGGCGCCCAGGGCCACGAAGAGGTCAAAGATTTTATCCAGGGTGTCATGCGGCTGAGCATCCGGCCGGTCGATTTTATTAATCAAAACCACGGCCTGCAAACCGCGCGCCAGGGCCTTTTTAAGCACAAATTTGGTCTGTGGCAGCGGACCCTCGGCGGCATCCACCAAAAGCAGAATGCCGTCCACCATTTGCATAATACGTTCCACTTCGCCGCCGAAATCCGCGTGCCCGGGTGTATCAATAATGTTTATTTTGACCCCGCTTTTATTGATAGAGGCATGTTTGGAAAAGATCGTGATGCCTCGCTCTTTCTCCAGAGGATTAGTATCCATGACGCGCTCGGTAATGGTTTCCCGGGCATCGAGAGAACCACTTTGTTTCAGCATGGCATCAATCAGCGTGGTTTTTCCATGGTCCACGTGAGCCACGATGGCAATATTTCTAAGGTTTTCTTTAATTGGCATAATAGTTGAAATAAAGTCTCT
>DAOVYW010000112.1 GCA_030635415.1 Candidatus Firestoneibacteriota bacterium | reverse complement strand
TAGCATCGGATGCAGTATCAAAATTTTCCCTGGCCGTTTTCCCTGGCTGTCCAATTTCTCCGGAGCGTGTAATTACAACATCATAATCCGAATCGATCTCCCAAAATTTATTCGCGGACCCGGAAGAAAAGTTTTCCTCCGTGTTTGCGTCGGCTTCTCTCTGGTACTCAAAATACTGTTTCATAAAACACTCGCCTTTTTAGAGAGGGGGTCGAAAATGTTTGGCATTTAACCCGCCTTGAACAACCATGGTTTGGGGTTGGTGGCATTCAAGCAAGAACAAAATATATTCCGTTAATTCTTCGGCTTTGTTTTTTCAACCTGCTGCCGGAGGATGGTCCGGTGTTTTTTCGTATAGCCTTTAAAGAACATTCCTGGTCCTTTGATATATTCCTCCTCATAGACGCCGATCGGCTGGTATCCGTGGTGCTGGATAAATTCATGGAGCCGGGCCCGCGTGGCGCCTACTTCGCTGTAGGCTCCCCGATGCAGAATTTCAGCGACTTCGCCGTACTCCCAATAACCCAGTTTGACCGCGGGATGATTTTTTTGGACCGATGCCGGCAGACTTTCAACCGTCTCTGGGACGGCCAATCCGAAAATCCCTATCCATTCTTCCCGCGGAGTATCAAAAGGTTTGGGCCAGCGCGCCCGGGGAGGGGTATATTTTAATCCTTTAACGGCCTGCTTAAATGAAAAGAAGGTTTTAAACAGAAGGGCAATGGATTTTTCCGAGATTATGGCCGGGTCGCCCTGGGCCTCCACCAGGATCATTTTTTGCCGGGGCAGGGTTGTGATCCGGGGATTTTCTAAGTAATCATGTTTTTTAAGACTTTGGGGATTGCTGAGAAACAGCACCAGTCCAATAGCCGCTGCCAGAAAGGCGAGGATGATTAAATTCATTTTATTCATGGTTGTCAGCCTCCTGTGCTTACGGGAATCTGGAGCTGGTTTTTATATCATTGCGCAATTATAGCTAAAACGCAACGTATAATTGCGGTTGACGTAAATTTCGGGATTGAAATCCGGAAGAAAATAAATGATAATAAAAAATCTTGCCATCCGCTAATCCTGTTTTATTGTATTATAATAGTCGTTCGTTAGGGCATCATCGGCAGTTGTAGGGGCGTTTAATTAAACGCCCCTAGGTCCCGTGGGGGAAAATTTGAAAACAACAGCATAAAATACTCACGTGCGGGAAACCGAATGGCTAATTAGTATGAATGAAAATCAGAAGAAATGTGTCTAATGGTATTAATGGGCCGTAGTTTATACTAAAGGAGTAATCCGGCGGGAACATGTTAAATTTAAAAAGCGACCAAAGAGGACAACTCTTAATTGAAACCGCGGTGGCGCTTCCTATATTGATAATCCTTTTTATGGGCTGTGTACAGTTGGTCCAGATTGGAATTGCCCATATTGTGGTACTGGATGCGGTCTATGAAGCCGGGCGCCAGGCCGGGATGGACCAGGGAGATACGGTTAATGCCGGGCGCGTGGCCGGGGAGATTTGCCGTTCGCTGGGGCCGGGAACGACCGAATTCATTTGCCAAAAGCAATCGTATATTGTCACCCACTACCTAAAACCGCTTTTCGCAGTGGTTAAAAATGTCAAGGTTAGGCATGCATGTCCGGTATACCTTTTTCGGACTGAACAGCGATGAGAAGCGAAATCGGGAGGCGTTTGCGGCAGGAGGAAAAAGCCCAGATTTTATATATGACCGTAATCATGATGATGCTGCTGACCATGTTTACTCTGGTTTTAACGAATGTTATCTATATGGCTGCCATGAAGGTCCGGGCCCAGAACGCGGCGGATGCCTTGGCCCTATCCGTGGCGACCAGGCAGGCCCGGATTTTGAACAAGATTACGGAGATCAACGGCGTAATTGAGTATGGTATATTAGTGGAAAGAACCAAGCGGGAAACCCCTTATACTATCCTGGATGTCTGGTTATATTACCTGGGGCTGACTGCCAATCCGGCAGTAATCGGAGCTGAGATTTTTAAATATAATGACGAAATAAAGGATATAATAAACCGCATCAAAGCGGAAAACGGACTGGATAATGAGACAACCAAGCTGGGAATATACTCCTGGAAGATTAATCCTCTTTTGGTCGTTCCCGAGGCCCTGCATTGTTTTTATCTTCCGCCGCCACCGGAGATGGTTCCTGTGCCCTTGGGGGCTCCTTTACTGACGAAATTTGAGCCGATCGAAACTCCCTGGGCAGTGCAGTCCCGCGTGGAGTGGCGGATGCTCGATGCGATTATTGGCGGCCGGCGATTAAACCTGCAACTCCCGGATTTGGTAACCCGCGGCCGGGCGGAAATTCATGATACTGTCATGACCGGGTCATCACCCTGGAATCACAACTGGCGTGTGCGTCTGGTTCAGCCGATTGACGATGTGGATGAATATATTAAAAGCCGGATGCGATGAACATGTGGTTTTCAGGCCTGCCCTTGATGAACGCGAGGGCCGGCATGGAAGCCGGCCCCTACAATGGCATGATTGACAAACGTGATTTATGCGTTTGTCGGGATGTTTTTCGGAGGGGCGGACTTCTGTGTCCGCCCGTTACAGATTTCACGTGCCCATGAACCCGGGGGCAGGCACCGAGTCTTAGGAGGGATTTTATGCGCAAACAGAATTTAATAGCCCTGCTGCTAGCCGTGATTGCAGCCTTGATGACATATTATTACATCACGGAAAAAAAGGCCGAGGTAAGGGCGGAGGTCACGCCGGTCAAGGTACTGGTAGCTAAAAAGCCTATCAGCCGGGGAGCGGAGTTGACGGCTGATAAAGTGCGGATTGACGAAATCCGGGGCGCGTATATAATGCTGGGGGCGATTTCTTCTGCGGATAAAAAGGGAGTAGTGAAGCAATGGCAGGAGTTCCGGGGGCAATTTGCCGTAGTGCCAATGGCTAAGGGAGAGCAAATCCTTCCGAACAAGCTCTCGAAAATCCGTTCGGGTTTTGCCGACGTGGTTTCGGAGGGGCAGCGGATTGTGGCCCTGGCCCTTGATCCGGCCGCTGTGGTGGGCGGACACGTTAAGCCCGGCAACCGCGTGGATGTTTTAGCTACCTTTGAGCATAGGTATAAAGATGTCAAGCGGACGACCACGGTGGTTTTAGTCCAGAATATTCCCATAACCGCCGTAGACGAACAAACCACCCTGGATGAGCCAAAGCCTTCTCCGCCGAGCGTGTTATCCGGAGGCGGAAGGACGATAATGGTTTGCCTGGCCGTGACTCCGGAGGATGCCGTTCGTATAACCCTGGCTGAGAGGGAAGGCTTTTTAAAATTAACCTTGCGTTCAATCGGCGATAATAATCTGATTGATTTGCCGGACCAGAATTTGAGTACGGTGCTGGGTCCACTGATGAAAGTCCGGCGGGAAGAAATCAAGCCGGTTTCGAAAAAAATCCGGATTATCAGGGGAATGCAATAAAGCGGAAAAATGATAGCCGTTCGTTATAGTGAATCCGGCAGTTGTAGGGACGTTTAATTAAACGCCCTACGTCTCGTGGATGATAGGTTTCGGTTTTTGAGGCCTTGAAGCATGGGAGAATAATCAGGGGAGGGAAAGTGAATGACTAATATTTAGAATTAAGCGGGAGGGTTGGATGAGAAAAAGATTATGTGAAATGGACAGATTCAAAAGGATTATGCTGATCCTGGTAGTTATTGGCACGGCGCCTTTTTCCGCCTGGGCGGCCAAGGATATCAGGATAATCGTGGGCAGCGCGAAAGTGGTAAATGTAAAATCACCCCAACGAGTGGCCATTGGAAATCCGGAAATCGCGGATTTAACCCAGATCAACGACCGCGAACTGCTGATCAGCGGCAAAGCCATCGGGTCCACCAGTTTAATCGTGTGGCAGGCCAACGGCCGCAAGCGTATATCTTCGGTAATAGTAACGGCCGGCAAGGCCGCCCAGACCATGATCCAGATAGATGTTCAAGTGATGGAAATTGCCAAAACGGAGAATATGGACCTGGGACTGGACTGGGAGAGGCTGGTCGGGCCGGCGGGAAAATTGTCGCTGCTGGAAAGCAGCTCGCCGCTAAAAGGCGTTGGAACCTTGCAACGCGGCCAGTTGGATCTATTACTCAAGCTGCTGGTGGAAAAGGGAAATGCGAAAATATTAGCCCGGCCCAAACTACTGACGCTTTCCGGCCGGAAAGCCAGTTTTTCCTCGGGCGGTGAGATTCCGGTTTCTACAGTGAGCTCTACCGGACAGATGAACGTGGAATGGAAAAAATATGGTGTCAACCTGGACGTCCTGCCCCGGGCCGACAATACCGGCGCCATTAATGTGGAGATACGGGCAGAACTCTCGGACGCGGATTTTACCCATATGGTACAGGGCAATCCGGCCATTAAAACGCGCTGGGTTTCCACCACCATCCATGTTCAGCCCGGAACGACCGTGATCATTGGCGGATTGATCCAGGAAAAATACCAGGTTATCCATAAGGGGCTGCCCATCCTTTCGGAATTGCCGATTCTGGGTTATTTATTTAAATCTTCGCTGGTCCGGCGGGAAGAGTCCGAACTGGTGATATTTGTTACTCCTCATATTGTAGGGAAGTAATGTCAATACTGGCAGGCGGTAAAGGAAAAGATATGACCAAAACGGAAACCAGCAACGGGCGCGTAATCATCTTTCACGGCGGTAAAACCGGCGAGGGAAAAAGCCTGCTTGCCCAGAATTTAGCAGCCATGCTGGGCCGGCGCGGCAGGTCCCGGGTGCTGCTTTTTGACCTGGATCCCCAGGCCCGCCAGGAACATAATTTTCGCTGGGATCTGGCGGTTGGTCCGTCCTTGGCTGAACTTAGTGGGAATCTCACGCGTTTCGATGAAAACACCATCCAAGGTTACTTTCCCAGATCCCGGAGCGGAGTAGAGGTTGCGGTTTTGGCGGAAAGCGAAACAGGCGTCATGGGGGTTGCCGGACATCAGGTTCTGCGGGCCATGGAACTATTCCGAAAGGCCTATGATTTTGTAGTGGTTGACGGCCTGGCCGGATGGGATTCCCTGACCTTGAGCGTGTTGGATTCCGGTGACCGGATTTTGCTGGTTTGTTCCCCGGATCTGGTGGGCTTGAAACAGGAGCGGGAGCAGGTTTTAAATTACCAGGAACTGAAATTCCCGGCGTCTAAGATCGGATTAATTCTGAACCGGGCTGATATGCCGGGGGCGTTGCGGCCTGAGGATTTGGAAAAAGCCTTGCCTGGTCATAAAGTAATGGCAGCCGTACCATTTGATCTTCGGGCGACCGAAGCCCTGAACCAGCAGCGTGAATTGATTGCCATGTTTCCAAATTCTCCTTTTGCTAAAGCGGTTAAAAAGCTCGCGCGCCGGCTGGCGGAAATTGAATCCGGGCCTGGGCAGGCCACTCCGGTTCCGGAAGCGGAATTAGTTATTAAACCCACTGGAATTAAACCGGATTACGCGCGGATTAAGGAACGGATCCATAGTCTGGTTTTGGAAAATACCGAACTGAAGGCCCTGGCTTCCGAAACTGTTGCCACCTCGGCGGGACAGGTTATGCTGCGTGAAAAGGTCGAGGCAGTCGTAGCTTCCCTGATGGTTTTGGAAGTCCCGGAATTAACCCGGCGGGAGGCGCGTGAAAAATTGGTTCAGGAGATTGTGGACGAGGTTTTGGGACTTGGTCCCCTGGAAAATCTTATACGTGATCCCGAAGTCACGGAAATTATGGTTAACCGGAGGGATCAAATATTCATGGAGAAGGCGGGACAACTGGTTTTATCCGACCGGCATTTTTTAAGTGACAAGCAATTAATGACCGTTATTGAACGCATTGTTGCACCGCTGGGCCGTAGGATTGACGAGAGTCAACCGTACGTGGATGCCCGTCTGGCCGATGGTTCACGGGTGAACGCGATTATTCCGCCGCTGGCGCTGAAAGGTCCTGCCCTGACCATTCGGAAATTTTCGCAGCAAAGACTCTGGATAGACGATTTAATAAAATTCGGCTCCCTTAACCGGGAACTGGCGGAATTTCTGGGAGCCTGTGTGCGGGGCCGGAAAAACATTGTGATTGCCGGTGGAACCGGGTCCGGCAAGACCACACTGTTGAATGTGGTGGCGGCTTATATACCGGAAAGTGAGCGAATTATAACGGTCGAGGATGCCGCGGAATTGAATCTGCCCCAGCCGCACGTTGTGATTCTGGAGACCCGGCCTGCGAATATTGAAGGACAAGGCGCAATTACCATCCGGGACCTGGTGCGTAATTGCCTGCGCATGCGGCCGGACCGGATAGTGGTGGGAGAGTGCCGAAGTGGAGAAGCCCTGGATATGCTTCAGGCCATGAATACCGGGCATGACGGATCCCTGACTACGGTGCATGCCAATTCGCCGCGTGATACTATTGCGCGCTTGGAAACCATGGTACTGATGTCCGGTATGGACCTGCCGGTTAGGGCCATTCGCGAACAGATTGCCGGCGCAGTGGATCTCATTGTACAGCAGTCCCGGCTTCAGGATGGTTCGCGCAAAGTGACCAGGGTTTCCGAAGTAGACGGCATGGAAGATGGTAAGATAGTATTAAAGGATATTTTCATCTATAAACAAACCGGTCTGGACCAGGCCGGACGGGTGCGGGGAGAGTTTAAGGCTGCCGGTTATATGCCTGGTTTTATAAAAGAGCTGGCCGCGCGCGGCATTGAAGTCCGGCCGGATATTTTTCAAAGGAAGTAGGAAGACTTGAAATATAGCATTATTATTCTCGTTTTTGTCTCGGTTTATCTGGCAACACTGGGCCTGCAGTCCGGTTGGCGCGGCCGTCTGTTGGCATTAATGGCCCGGCTGAAGGCCAGGAGTATGCGCAGCACATCCGGCCTTCAGCCAGCAAGCAGCCGGACCTGGGATGCGCGCCGGATTTATCGCTGGCGCCTGGCCGGGGCGGTTTTGATGGGCCTGAGTGTTTTTTTTGTGATCTACGCTTCCCCGGCTTCTCCAGCAGCTTACCTGCTGGTATTGGCAGCCGCGGCGGGCGGCTTTTTATTACCGCTTTTAATTCTGAAAATCCGGCAAGCCGCGCGATTTCGTGCCCTGGAAAGCCAGCTTTCGGATGCTTTAGAACTAATCGCTAATTCCCTGCGGGCCGGACTATCGCTGGTCCAGGCGTTGGAAGTAGTAGCCCAGGAAGCCTTGTGTCCGGTTTCCGAAGAATTTGGAGAAGTAGTTCGGGATTGCCGGCTGGGCTTATCACCCCTGGAAGCCTTGGAAAAAATGCTCAAGCGATGGGATAATAAAGATCTGGAATTGTTTGTCGTAGCGGCCGGGGTTTCTCTGCGTACCGGCGGGAATCTGGCCGAGGTGGCCGGCCGTCAGATTGAAACCATCAGGGAGCGTTCTCGTTTGCAAGGGCGGATTGCAACGTTGACCGCGCAGGGCAAGATGTCAGGCTGGGTCGTGGGGTTATTGCCCCTGGGATTGCTGATCGGGTTAGGGGTTTTGGATCCGGAATTAATTTCAGGCTTTTGCCGGCATCCTCTGGGCATGGTTATGCTGGGAGCCGGGCTGGTTATGGAGATTATCGGCGCCTGGGTTATCAGCCGGATCGTAAAGATAGAGGTGTAAGGAGCGAGTATGTTTGAATGGATGATTCCCCTGATTATTGCGATTGCGGTATTTTTATTGGCGTCAGAGATTCAAAAGGTCTGGCGTGCGAGCCGGTTACGGCGCCAGGCCATGGTTATAGTTGGATCCCGAACCCGCCCGGCCTTTCCGCGTCAGACCGCCGGATATTTAGAGAAGAAAATTTTCAAACTGATTCCGCAGATGGCGGCCTGGCAGGTGGCCTGGGTTTCTCCGTCCTGGGCCTTGCGGGTTGAAAAACAACTG
>DAOVYW010000094.1 GCA_030635415.1 Candidatus Firestoneibacteriota bacterium | reverse complement strand
TGATACCACCGGATTTTCAGAACCAGTAAGTGATGCCCGGTTGAGGTTTTGGTTTGTTACATATGGTCAGGCCGGGGATGAATACCGGATCGACAACGTAGTGCTTACTCTCAAAGACAATCTTCCGGGTGATGTTACGGGTGACGGTCGTATCAACATCCAGGATATACAGGCCTGTGTTAACCATATACTGGGAGTACAGGAGAGGGGCAAATCTGCAGATGTAAATGGAGATGGAAGTGTAAACATATTAGATGTTCAGGAAATAGTGAAGCTTTGTTTAGCATTATGACCGCACATTTAACATTTTGTAGAACAACAGCTTAAAAAATAAAATAGGACGTTGTTTCTAACAGATTCTGCTGCAAAACCCCTTTTACTGTCTTTGCGAGGAGCGGCAGCGACGAAGCAATCTTGATTTTATAAGGATAAAATCAGATTGCCGCGTTCCCTCCGGTCGCTCGCAATGACTTTGTAGGGGGTTTTGCAGCGGAAGCCTCCCCCGCTATCCCGCTTTTGTGCCTAAGTCCGGCCGGCTTAGTAAATGAGTATCCCGCTGATAACATCAAATTGATTTTGACCAGTGACTAGATTAAGCGTGCCGGTAACTACAATGCTGCTCGCAGGGTCAACCGTTGCATACTTTTTGGTGCCGGAAACAATATTAACGGTTTCATGAATCGTAACAAGGGGAAAGTCAACTCCGGTTGTTATAGCTTGATCACCTTCAGAATGTAATAGACCTCGGAATTTCGTGTATTCAGGATCCTGGTAGATTTCCATGTCATGTCTCAACACAGTAGGTTTCCCTGGTTCAGCACTAGTGATAACACCATAAAGTTTGACATACAATGTCAGGGACTTTCCGTTTTCTTTCTCAACGATCAAGGTAGCTGTGCCGATTTGCTCAGTAGGAGAAATTGATTGAGTATTTACTTGCCCGCCAATAACGTTAAGTACTCGCTTTTCTTCTGGGTTTTGTGATATAACGCTGGAATTACCTGGATCCGTAGCTGGGCTAGTCGGATTTTGAGACGAACAACTTACTAAAATCAGAGAGGATAGAGTTAGGCCGGTGATTACTGCAACTATGTTTTTCATATGACGCTCCTTTTTTTTTATTATCTCTTGTTGTCTAAATCTAAAAAAAACTACACACAACCTCCTTTTGTTTTTATTAGTATTGTCAAAAATATTCATTAAGGTGTGAGACGCATGGGATTTAAGAACTTCCAATCTGAGGGAAGCCTTGCGATATGAATAAGGCGCAGTGGAATAGAGTGAGAGTGACTGGTCTTTGTCGGATTAAAGATTAAGCCATTACAGTTCTTCCTCCAAAACGACATTCTCTTCGGGGCGTTGGCCTCTCAGGGGTTGGTTGTTTAGGAAGGAGTTCTCGGAAACATCCTGTTGCTGGTCGCGTGAATAACCGGGACAAAAATTTATATCATTAAGCAGCATTTTACTGTGTGCGACATCTACGGGATCGGTTTTCAGGCGATGCGGCAGGGAGAAGACCAGCTTTAAAAGTTCCCGGCCCTTTTGGATATCATTATCATCCTTCTTTTTCAACCCCCGGGTAATCAGGCTGATACCGTATTCCTTTACAATCTCGATGCGAGTGGAATCCAGTTGAAAGGCTTTTTCGCAGTAGTCCACGGACTTGTTGAGGTCGCCGCTGATGCCGAAAACCAAGGTCAGCAGGAAAAAAGAAGGACAGAGACGGTAATAGGAACCTAAGGCCAGATGACTGGAGGCAAATAGATTTTCGCCGCTGGGAGTGGTGTACACACAGGGGTATTGCAAGGATTTAAGCCAGTCTTGTTCAATCCCTTTAGCCATGAATAAACTATAGATAATGCCGTTGGTCGTGGAGAGACGGGCATGCGCCAATCCGCGCATGAAATAACATTCCCCGCGGTGGGGGGCATGTTTTATACCGGCTTCCGCAATTTTAGCCATTTGGTTATACCGGTGTTTTTTCTGGGTTTTTTCTTCATTGATTTTAACATTCAATTGCTCGGCGATTTCGTAATGATTAAGACACATCAGGGCCCGGACCAACGAATCCTCGGGCTTGAATTTCAGTGCCAAGCCGCAATATTTGAGTGATTTCTCAAATTCGTATTCACCTAGATAATAATCAGCCAGTTTGAAGTATTTATCATACTGGGCCTGGTTTTCCAGGGTGATCAGAGCATTAGGGAGGCTATCCCGAAGGATGGATTCACTAAATACGGCATGGGGAGCCCAAAGCAGGAAGGCAATTAAGGTGCTGCCGGAGAAAATGAAGGATACAAATTTTCGCATAAATTATTACCTCGTCTCTTTCTTTTTCCTAAAGGAGATCAGTCCATGCTAAATATACATTTTTCCTGTCTTGGGGAGGCATACTTTATCCTAAGGGGACAAATTTTGCAAATGTTTTTGTGTAGGGAGGGCATTTAAAATCCGGCCCCAATTATAATTTTTCGCGCCGGGGCGGGCTTTAAACGCTTGTTTAGAAGTAAATGTTGCGTCATAATAATCGCTTCCCAAGCATGAAAGCCTGGAATAGGAATGACCGGCAGATTCCAGACTTGGAAAAGAGGAAGGTGCTTTAATGGAAAAAATGGTTAAATTTTTTATCCATCGCCCACTGATGGTTTATTTAATCTCCATCCTGGTGGTGGCCATAGGTTTTATAGCCATGACCAGTCTGCGGCGCCAGGTCTATCCGGATGTGAGCCTGGACCAGATGCACATCCAGACGGTTTGTCCCGCCGCCTCGGCCCGGGATGTAGAGGTTAATGTTACCATACCGCTGGAGGAAAAAATCATGGAAGTGGACGGGCTGGAGGAGGTCCGTTCAGTCTCCATGGAAAATTATTCCTATATCAGGATTTGGATCGATCCGGACGATGAAGACAAAAACAAGGTCAAGGATGATATACGCCGCGCGGTTGATCAGGTTACGGATCTGCCACGGGAAATTCAGGAACGGCCGCGTATTTTCGAGATCCATACTTCCTGGGTACCGGTTATTGTTCTGGGGTTGTCCGGGCCGGATCTTTCGGAGACAAAGCTCAGGGCCGCGGCCCTGCGTATGGAGCGGGAGATAGAGGCGATTCCCGGGGTTGCCCACGTGGATAAGCTCGGCTACCGGGATAGGGAAATCCGGGTGCAGGTCAATCCGGATAAACTACAGGCCTATTACCTCGCGCTCCCGGACATCGCGGCCGCGATAAAAGCCCGCAATATCCGGCTGACCGGGGGTTCGCTGGAAGCTTTCGCGGATGAGACCACGGTGCTGACCCTGGCGGAATTCAACCAGCCGCGGGAAGTGGGCGAGGTTATTGTCCGGTCGAACTTCGAGGGTCAGCGAATAACAGTTGCGCACCTGGGAGTTTTGGAAGATGATTTTAAGAATGATCATTTCCAATACCGGACCAACGGCATCCCCGGCATCGGGCTCCGTATTCACAAAAAGGTCTCGGCCGATACGATCCGGGTTATGGAGCGTATTAAAAAATATCTCAGAAAGAATAAGCCGACATTTCCGCCGGGATTAAAAATTCAGATGGTCCGGGATAACACAAAACTGACGACCCGTCGCCTGGAGATCCTGGGAAAGAATGCGCTTATCGGTTTTGTGCTGGTGCTGGCCGTACTGGTTATGTTTTTAAATATACGGACAGCCTGGTGGACCGCCCTGGGGATCCCAATCTCCATGGCATTCGGGATTATGGCACACACCTGGACCGGCGGAAGCATTAATTCCGTGTCGCTTACGGCGTTTATCCTGGTGATGGGCATGCTGGTGGATGATGCCATTGTGGTGGCGGAGAATATTCATCGCTACCAGGAGGAGGGTTTGCCACCGGTTCAGGCGGCGCTCAAAGGCGTTGGCCAGGTGGCGGCCCCCATTACCGCGACCATCAGCACCACGATTGTGGCCTTTCTGCCCTTGCTTTCTTTGGGAGGAATGCTGGGCCTTTTTGTGACCATGATACCTATAATCGTGAGCGGGACCCTGCTGGGATCGCTGATAGAGTCATTTTTTATTTTACCGAGCCATTTGGCCGCCAGCGGGCATAAAATACCAAAATGGCGGGAGCGCGGAGCCATAATTGATCCATGGTTCAAGCCAATCAAGCGGAGATATCGCTGCTGGCTGGAAAATGTCCTGAAAAGACGTTATTTAGTGGTTATCCTGGGATTCGGACTGCTGATCGCTACCGCCTACCTGGCTGCAAATCACATAAAATTCGTGCTTTTTCCCCAGAAAGGAGCGGAAAATTTCTTCATCCATATAGAAACTACCCGTGGCAGTTCCTATCCGGTCACCATGAAAAAAGTGGACGAGATAGAGAAGCTGGTGAAAGCGCTTCCCCTGGAAGAGGTGGATTATTATGAGACCTGGGTCGGGATGGACGGAAGCCACGGCGAGGATGAAATGCATGGTGATAACCTGGGTCTGATAAGCGTGGGATTGACCTCATATCGCGTGCGGGAGAGGGAGGCCGTGGAAATCATAGAGGCGCTCAGGCAGCAAGCCGAAAAAATCACGGGAATTAAAAGCGTGAAGTTCGAGCTGGATACCGGCGGTCCGCCAGTGGGACGACCGGTCGAATTAAACATTATTGGCGAGGATTTCGAACTTCAGAAACAAGCAGCGGAGGAAATGCTCGGTTATTTAAGAAGCATTCCCGGAGTGCGGGATCCTGGTTCGGATTTAAAATACACCAAGGATGAAGAGATCATTCGTGTGGATTACGCCAAATTGGCAAGCCTGAACCTGACAGTGGCGGATGTGGCCAGTACGGTACGTCTGGCTTTTGAGGGAGAGGTGGTTACCAGTGTACGCTTTAAGCAGGAGGAGGTGGATATTCGCGTACAGTTGGATGCTTCCGGCCGGAAGAGGAAACAACTTCTGGATGATTTATTAGTGAAGAACCGCAGGGGAAAATTAATTCCCTTGAAGAAATTTATCTGCCTGGAGCGCCAGCCGGCCTTGCAGGGCATCCGGCATTTTCAGGGCCAGCGGGTAGTTACCATTACGGCGGATGTGAATAACAAAATAATCACCTCCCGGGAAGTTCATAAAAAAGTCATACAGCATTATGCTAAATTAGGCCCGGGCTTCCCGGGCATAAGGATGATAGCCGGCGGAGAGGCAGAGGAATCGGCCAAAATCATGGCCGGCATGTGGAAAGCCGGGATTCTGGCAACCCTGGCGATTTATTTTATCCTGGTACTGTTGCTCAATTCCCTGTCCCAGCCGTTGATTATTTTATGCACGATATTCTTTGGAGTAATTGGGGTTTTTCTGGCGTTCTGGTTCCAGGGCATGGCCATAGGATTTCTGGCCATGGTCGGTATGCTGGGCATGAGCGGGGTAGTGGTAAATGATGCCCTGATTATTCTGAGTTTTATTAATCAGTTAGGCCGGGAAAGAGAGGAGAGCGGCAGGTGTTCCCATCGTACTATTCTGGACGCGTCCCAGACCCGGTTGAGGCCGGTAGTGCTGACAACCCTGACCACCTCGGCAGCCTTGCTGCCAACAGCATATGGTTTCGGCGGCGCTGACCCATTTGTAGTACCCATGGTCATGGCCATGCTCTGGGGAATAATATTCGCGACTACGCTGACCCTCTTTTGGGTTCCAACCCTGTATGCTATTGGCCAGGATATTAAAAATCGGGCTCATCTAAAATCACGGCCCAGGCAAAGCTTGACGGAAGATACGTGGATTGCGCCGGGTTGCATCCAGGAAAGACATAACCGGAAAGACAGGCCGGGAATGAAAATCATAGGCCGAAAGAGTGGCTGGAAAAAATGAAAACCCGAAGCCAAAGGTATGGAGGTTTATATGCCTGATAACAGCCAAGAGCAACCGATCTCTCCGGAAAAGTCATCCGTGGAGGAGCTCCGAACCACCAGTACTATCCGGACGTCACAGAACCCCCGGTACTTTGAAAAACTTTTTAGATTTTCCATGTTGGGCGCGTTGCTTACCGCGTTAGTGCTGGCGAATGTAATCTGGTTGGCTTGGGATACGCTCCCGTTCTCCTGGGATGAATCAATTCACTACCTGGGGGCAATAGGCTACTATGAAGCGCTTACCCAAGCCGGAGGTCCGGCTTGGGGAAAAATACTCCATCTGTCGAATTTTTATCCACCCCTGCAGGAATTATTAACCGGCTGCGTGTTTCTAATTACCGGACCATCCCCGGATATAGCGGCTTTTATGGATGTTTTTTATATCAGCGCCATCCTGGCGCTGCTCTGGCTGCTGGGAAGGCGTTTGTTCGGGGAAGCCACCGGAATCCTGGCCGGGTTTCTTTTTATGGCCGCTGCCGGAGTAGTTGTCCAATCGAAATACTTTATGCTGGATATACCCCTGGTTTTCTGGGTATGCCTGGGTTTCTATGCCTTTATACGCTCCGAAGGATTTATGCAGCGGCGTTGGGTAATATTATATGGTGCGACTTTTGGACTGGCGTTACTAACCAAGTGGAGCGCGATCTTTTTTTTAGCGCTGCCTCCGCTGGTCACGGGCTTGACAGCGATTTTTCGCCGAGCCAGAGGAGTCTCGCAACTTTGGCTTAACCTGGCAATAGCGTATGTTCTGGCCGCGCTACTGGCGGCACCCTGGTATATGGTACACCTGATAAAACTTATCCATAACACCTCCGGCTACTTCTATACCCGTGGGGCATTGGAAAACGATCCGCTTTTAAGCTCTCCGGCTTCCTGGTGCTATTACCTCTTGGGATTATTCCAGCAATTATCCTGGCCCGCGGCCCTGTTGGTATTAAGCGGGCTGGTATTTTTTGTTTTCCGTCGCCGCTATCTGGTTCTTTGGCTGGTCTGGGTGGGAAGTCCATATTTAATTCTGACTTTAATCCGGAACAAGGATTACCGCTATACGCTGCCGCTGCTGCCCCTGCTTTGCCTGGCCGGCACCGGCTGGATAAGCGAGGTACGCGAACCCTGGCGACGTCGGATTACCATGGGTTTAGCCATAGGCTTGCTTTTGCAATTCACCTATATGCATATCGGACCCGCTGCCGGCGGCCTGCACCGCTTATGCTCCAAGCAGTGGCTGGGATTGCCCATCATAAATTCGCTCTCTCCCAGCAGCCAACAATGGCCGCTGGCCGCCATCCTGGCGGATGTAGCGCACCTGGGCCGAAACCTGGAAGTGGCCCCGGTTTTAAGAGTGATCCCGGGACATCCGTCATTTTCCCGGGTAGTCTTTGCGGTAGAGCGATCCCGGAGCAAAACCGCGGTCCGCCTGACATCCACCAGAGATTGGCCGGCTTTTACGGATTTTGCCGTAACCAAAACTAAAGGCTTAGGGCTGCCCTTTGCCATTAAACAGGCTCAGGCCATTACCCAAGCGCTGGCTGATCCGGACACGCGGGCCGGCCAACGATTTGAACTGGTAAGGCAGTATGCTCTGCCGGATGGCTCCGATGCACTTTTATACCGGAGGAATGAAATCATGTCGGCCGAGCCGGCCGAGGAGATTAAAGCGCGATTACACCGCGAAATTAACCGGCTGCTCTCAAATTATTTGAAAGACGTACCGGATTTAACCATAAGCATAGAAGCCTGGTCGCCGGAAGAAACTCGGTTGGGAAGGTTCCGCAAAATCCAGATCAAGGCCGCGAACGGTCTGCTGGGTGATTTTAAACACACAGCATTCGGCGTTCCTTTTCAAAGCCTGGAGATAGAGATGTCCAATTTGAGCCTGGATCTGACCGGGCTGGCAGCAGGAGAAATTCTGCCATTGGCGCTGGAAGAAATCAAATTACAAAAGCTGGAGCTTTATGAACCCGCTTTAAACCAAACGCTGGCCGAGCAGAACGGTGAAACTGGAAAATGGCGAATAATCTTTAGCGACCAGAAACTTCACGCCCAGCGGCTGGGTCAAATTCCGGTACAAGTCCAAACTTCGCTTAAAGTAGCGCCTGATCGCGAGGAGCAGGAATCGGACAACCTGTGGTTCAATCTCCAACGTGTCCGGATCGGTTGGCTTACCCTGCCCGGGTGGCTGGCGCAGCCGATGCTTGAGGATTTTAATTGTCTGTTCAAACTCTCGGGATTTCCGGTACGGGTAAAGCTGGGTACTCTGAAAATCCGTCAGAATTGGCTGCGCCTGGGGGAGCAGATCTGAGGATGGGGGGCTGTGGGTAGGATGCCCCGGCTAATATATTGCAGATAGCCAGGAAATGTGAATGCCAGATATCCTAACATTGCATTGACAGATATTATAACATATGTTAAAATAAAAACCCTGGGGGTAGGCCAGGGTCTAGAAATATAGAGCTAGTATTTAGTTATAACGTAGGGATAATAGATTACGGGGGAAGCTTAGGATGAGTGAGTTCAATAAAAAAATAGGTAGAAACATCAAAACGCTGCGGGACGAACAAAAGATCAGCCAGCAGAGATTGGCGGATTTATTAGGCGTACTACGCTCAACGGTCTCGCAGATGGAAAACGGCAGCCGGGCGGTTTCAGTTGAAGAGTTAAAAAAAATATCCCAGATATTTAATCTTTCATTAGAGAATATGTTGGATTTAAGCCAGGTGCCGAAAGTGAGCCTCAGTGAACAAAATATAAAAAGTAAAACCCCAGCTGAGACCCGTATCAATGTTCCCCAAAGGAATTTAAGAAAATTCAAGGAGATACTACTTTACATCTTAAACAAAGTCG